>CAZLOM010000040.1:0-14271 GCA_964561185.1 uncultured Piscirickettsiaceae bacterium | reverse complement strand
ATTAATACCTAAATAAAAATTAAGCAATCCAACCATCTTTCCTAATTTGATCACTCGATATTAACTTAACTTCTTTAGGGGAAAACGCCAAACATTGACTTTGACTTGATTCAACTACCATTAGATAGGGTAAGACAGGGGACTTGAATTTGAAATAACGACACCCATAAGGATGATTGGTTTCCCAAGTGATATAATAATGCTTGCAGTTATGACAGCTTGCTGTCTTTGATGTTTGATTGGTTGTGTGCATATAGAATTTGATGACTTAGCCGATAACTTTGAACAGATTGTTTCGTTAAATGAACCTGATAAAATTCTATCAGGTTTTTACCACAAATAAAATCATTGGTGTAGAACAAAATTGTTTCTGACCATAGGAGCATCCATGACAATTCGTACGCGTATTTGGTTAATGATTGCCTCAGCTTTGCTGGGATTGTTATTGTTAGGAAGTTTTTCACTGTATATACAACACGATAAATTGTTAACTGAAAAGAAAACTCAACTCACTAAAATGATGGATGCTGTCTTTAGTCAATTAGCTTTGTACCAAGAACAGGTAAAAACAGGAAAACTCAGTCAAGAGGAAGCACAAACAAAAGCGATCACCTATATCAAAGGGGTTCGCTACGACAATGGCAATTACTTTTGGATCAATGATCGCCATCCTACCATGATCATGCATCCGACCAATCCGAAGTTAGATGGTAAAGATTTGACCAACAATCAAGATAAAAAAGGAAATTACCTTTTTGTACGAATGGTTGAAGAAGTTAAAAAACAGGGTTCTCAAGGCGGTTTTGTTGAGTACTATTGGAATCGTCCCAATGGAGACATTCCTGTTGCAAAGCTGTCTCACGTTAGAGATTTTTCTGATTGGGGATGGATTGTTGGCACAGGAATTTACATTGACGATGTCACAGAAACCTTTATGATGACCCTTTATGAGTTGTTAAGTGTAGCCGTTATTGTCATGATTGGGTTATTGATCGTAGGCTTATTATTGATTCGCTCATTAAGCCTCGCTGTCAATGAAATTGTTACAGGGGTTGCTTCTGCCACCAGTTCAATGAGTTTTGCGAACCGTCTTTCTGCTCGCAAAGATGAGTTTTCTCCTTTGGTAAGCTCAGTTAATCATCTATTCAGTCAATTGCAAGAAGGGCTGAAAGAAACCAAACAAGTCGTTTCAGCTTTGGCAAATGGAGATTTAAGTCAACGTATCAATGGGCAATATGTCGGTGATTTAGCAGGTTTAAAAGACGGCGTTAACAACTCAGCCAATAACATTTCAACCGCGCTGTCACAGTTGTCACACGCTATGTCTGAACTCAAACACGGTAATTTGCATATTCAACTCAGTCATGAAGCCCAAGGAATTTATGGAAAAATCTTGCAAGATGTCGGTTCAGCAATGGGAAAAATTTCTTTTGTTGTTAATGACATTAACCAAATCATGGATCAGATGACTCAGGCTAACTTTAACGCACGGGTTAATGCAGAGGCTGAGGGTGAATTGTTAAAGCTGAAAACCAACATTAACAGCTCGATGCAAAATACTGCTGATGTTATCTACTCTCTGCTAAAGGTAGTAGAGGCTCACGCGCAGGGTGATTTGACCAAAGAGCTTCCTAATGGCACTTACAAAGGACAATTTCATGATCTGAAAAATGCCATGGCTTATTCAACCGATAAAATGCGAGAGGCCATAGCACATGCCACTCAAGCCTCTCATGTCGTGGATAATGCCGCGAATCAGGTTTCTCAAGGTGCATCAGATCTATCCACTCGTGTACAAGAACAGGCGGCAGCCATTGAACAAACCTCTGCAACCATGACGGAAATGGCAAGTGCCGTTTCACATAACACAGATCATGCTAAACGCGTTTCACTGCTGGCTAAACAAGTTAAAGATGAAACGCAAACAGGCATGGAAGTCATGCAAAAAAGTATTTCTGCTATGCAAGAAATTCAAGCATCCAGCAGTCAAATTGCGGATATTGTTACGCTTATTGATGGTATCGCTTTTCAAACGAATTTATTGGCTTTGAATGCGGCGGTAGAAGCGGCTCGTGCTGGAGATCATGGACGAGGATTTGCCGTGGTTGCCAGTGAGGTCAGAGACTTAGCGCAAAAGTCTGCTAATGCCGCGAAAGACATTAAGTCACTCATTACTGAAAGCGTTCATCGCATTGAACAAGGCACTCAGTTAGCAGGGCAGTCAGGTGAGATGTTACAAGGAATCACCAAATCCATTGAGCAGGTGACGCAAATGATCGAAGAAATTGCCCATGCTTCTGGCGAGCAGTCTGATGGTATTGATCAAGTACATCGCGCCATGTCCTCGATTGATCGCGTAACACAAGAAAACGCCGCTTTAGTTGAAGAAACAACTGCCGCCGCTGAAAGTTTACGCAATGAGGCATACAGTTTGATTGAAAATATGCGCTTCTTTAAAACCTAAAGAGGATATCTGGTTGTTTTTATACCCGTAAATAAATCAAGAAGACTCCTTGTGTTAAGAAAAACCTGTCTAACGGATTGCATTATTTGCACTTAACCGCCTATTTTCGTTATAATGTCAGGGATTTTTTATCTCTTTAAGGAGTTCTTCGCCATGCTATTAAGTGCATACCTAAAACAAAACGCAGATCAAGACCTATCTTATCTGTTAAACACCATCATGACAGCCTGTAAAGACATTGCATTCCGTTTAGATCAAGGTGCTTTAGCGGGTATTTTAGGTGCAGCTGGTACCTCTAACGTACAAGGTGAAGACCAAAAAGCTTTAGATGTCATTTCTAATGACTTATTGAAAGACAGCTTGTTAGCCTCAGGTGTGGTTCGTGGTATTGCTTCTGAAGAGGAAGATCTACCAGTAGCGGGTTCAGCTGATGGTAAGTTTTTGGTGTTGTTTGATCCATTAGACGGTTCTTCTAATATCGACGTAAATCTATCTGTCGGAACGATTTTCTCTGTATTGTCTGCGCCAGAAGGTGCTGACGGTGGTGCTGAAGCAACCTACTTGCAATCAGGTCGTAACCAAGTTGCTGGTGGTTATGTGCTTTATGGCCCATCAACCCTATTGGTAATGACCTTAGGTAAAGGTGTTGATGTTTTCACCTTAGACACCAAAATCGGTGAATTTGTATTAACACGTGAACAAATCAAAGTACCAGAAACGACCAAAGAATTTGCGATCAATATGTCTGTTCAACGCTTCTGGGAAGCACCAATGCAGTCTTATATTGCTGACTGTATCGCGGGTGAAACTGGTCCATTGGGCAAGCGTTACAACATGCGTTGGGTTGCGTCAATGGTTGCCGAAGTACACCGTATTTTAACGCGTGGCGGTATCTTCATGTATCCTTACGATAACCGTGAGCCAGGTAAAGCAGGTAAGTTGCGTTTAATGTACGAAGGCAATCCAATGAGCTTCTTGATCGAGCAAGCGGGTGGTCTATCAACGACTCCTTACGAGAACATCATGGACATTAATCCTGAGAAAATTCACCAACGTTGTGGCGTGGTGTTAGGTTCTAAAGAAGAAGTGCTAACCGTTCAAAAATACTACAAAGCTTAATATTGTTGTTTAGGCTTAATAAAGTCCCCGCTTTGGCGGGGATTTTTACGTAAGCTTTCTTTTAGGTGGTCTTTGTTTTTAAGTTATTAGTCTGAGTTAAAAAGGAAATAAATTATGTCTCTTGCCGATATTCCAGCAGGTAAAATTCCTGATGAAATGAATGTGATCATTGAAATTCCAGCGAATGCTTCGCCCATCAAATACGAAGTTGATAAAGATACAAGCACCGTTTGGGTTGATCGTTTTATGTCAACACCAATGTTTTATCCTGCAAACTATGGTTTCGTTAATCAAACCTTAGGCTTAGACGGTGATCCTGTTGATGTATTGGTGATTACCCCTTATCCCTTACAACCTGGGGTGGCGATTCGTGCACGTCCTGTTGGTGTCTTAAAAATGACCGATGACGGTGGTGAAGATGCCAAAATCATTGCTGTCCCTGTTGATAAATTAACCCCTATGTATCGTCATATCCAAGACTTAAATGATGTTCCAGAGTTGTTAAGAAATCAAATTCAACACTTCTTTGAACGTTACAAGGATTTAGAACCCGGTAAATGGGCAAGAATTGATGGTTGGGAAGGTGTAGAGTCAGCAAAACAAGAGTTGACTGCTGGGGTTGCGCGTTATCAAGCAGAAGCAAAATAATGTTGTTGTGTTTGCTATGAAAAAATCACCATCTGGTCAGCAAGGACAAATCAGAATCATTGCGGGGCAATGGCGGGGACGTAAGCTCCCTGTTCTGCTCAGTCAGGACTTGCGCCCAACAGGAGACAGAATCCGTGAAACCCTGTTCAACTGGTTACAGTTTGAATGGGAGGGCTCTGCTTGGTTGGATGCTTTTTCTGGCTCTGGTGCGCTGGGATTTGAAGCACTGTCACGAGGTGCTGATCGGGTGGTGATGTTAGAACAGAATCGGAAGGTTGCACAACAGTTGCAAGCTAATGTGCAGTTGTTGAAGGCAAACTCCGCCAGTATCATTGAAACAGATACGTGGCAATGGTTGACAAGCGCACCTGTCACACCCTTTGAGGGGATTTTTTTAGACCCACCGTTTCGCGAAGAAACCGCCTTACAAAGCTTGTGTCAACTTATTAAGGACAGAGGTTGGTTAACCGCACAAGGTTATCTGTATATTGAACAACCCAAAACGCGCCAGTTATCGCTCGATGGTTGGGTTCACTATCGTCACCAACAAACAGGCGACGTACAATTCGGCTTATGGAAATTGGCTGAATGACAAAACCCGATATTCCTTATCTGAAACTTTCTTCTTTTTACCTGATCTACTTTGCCAGTGTTGGCACGCTCATCCCTTTTTTTGGCTTGTATCTGCAAAGTCTATCACTGAATGCGCTAGAGATCGCACAGATTATTGCTATGTTATCTCTCGCTCGTTTGGTTTCCCCCATTCTGTGGACAAGCCTCAGTGAACGCTGGGGCTGTTTACGCACCTCGGTCATTCGCGCCGTCAGTTTAACCCTATTACCCATCATTGCCTTGTGGCAAGTTCAAGACTATGTTGGCTTGTTGATCTTGGCTTGGTGGTTAGGCTTTTTTTGGCATGCGATTTTGCCGAGTTTTGAGACCATGACCCTGCAACATCTGATTCCACAGCCTCAAGCTTACAGTCGCATCCGTGTCTGGGGATCAATTGGCTTTATTGTGGCAGTGCAGGGCGTTGGTGCACTCATGGATGTGTGGGGAACCGAGTGGTTTCTAATCTCTGTAACCTTTCTGTTTGTACTTTTGCTCTGGTCTGCTTGGTGGAATGACGCGCCAATTCATCAACTCCAATCACCTGTCACACAACCGCTTTTAAGCACGTGGGAGGTGTTGGGTCAACGCGGAATGCCTGTGTTAATGATCGCAGTGATGCTGATGCAGGTCTCTCATGGCGTTTACTACGCTTTTTATTCCATTCTGTTGGCCGATAAAGGATACAGCGCAACAGCCATTGGTGCACTTTGGTCATTAGGCGTATTGGCAGAAGTCATTATGTTTTGGCTCATGCACCATCTGTTAAGTTGGCAGTTGAGCATTCGTTTTTGGTTGACATTTGGTTTAGCCATGGCTTTTTTACGTTGGGAATTCTTAGCCTTTGGCTCAGACTATTTAGTTATCCTGATCATTATCCAACTCTTACATGCCATTACGTTTGCCTTATTTCATACCGCAACCATGCAAGCCTTACAGGATTTATTTCCTCAGCAAGGTTCAGCACAAGCACAGGCTTGGTATGCCAGCCTTGGCTATGGGGTTGGTGGTATTTTAGGGGCAATGATCGCAGGATATTTGTGGGACTATGGTCAAGAAGGTGTGCTTGCTTTTGCCTTTGCTGGTATTTCAGCAGGCTTAGGTAGCATAATCGTGTGGCGATATTGGCTCCGTTAGGAGTATAATAGCAAAGTTAGTGGGCGGAAACCTCCGCCTGAATGATGAAGTTTGACTCAAATTGCTACCAGCAACGCAAGTCAATTTACAGGAAACCGTCAATGAAAGCAAAGCAAGACAAGCAATTGCGCGCGCGAGTGAAACTCTTAGGTGCATCATTAGGTAATGTGCTACGTAGTCACGTGGGCGAATCTGTTTATGAAGGAGTGGAGTTTTTACGCAAAAGCTTCCTAAGTTTACGTCAAGAAGACGATCCAACGCTAAGAAAACAAGTCGCGGAATTCATTGATAAACTTGATCCTGAAACAGCCACTCACATCATTCGCGCTTACAACATTTATTTTGGTCTTGCTAACCTTGCTGAAGAAGAAGGTGCTTTCCACCGTCGTCAGTCACAAATGCGTCATGAAGGACCTTTGTGGTTAGGCTCATTCATGACTTCGGTAGGAGAGTTAAAAGCGCAGGGCATTACGGCTGAACAAATGCAGAATATCTTAGCTTCCTTAATGTATCGTCCTGTCTTTACTGCTCACCCAACAGAATCAAAACGTCGTGCGGTCATGGAAAGTTTACGCGCCATTTTTGAATCCTTAGAGGAATTGCAGTTTAGTGGTGAGCCTAGCTGGCGAGATGATGAAATCATTGACCACTTGCAAACGCAAATTCAAATTCTATGGAATACCGATGAAGTACGTGAAAACAAACCAGACGTAGAAGATGAAATTCGCAATGGTATTTTCTATTTCCGTCAATCACTCTTTAACGCAGTTCCTAAAGTGTATCGTTTTATGGATAGAGCCTTAGCGCATCATTATCCTGAAGCGAATTTAAGCTCTACACCTTTCTTGTCCTTTGGTTCATGGATTGGTGGCGACCGAGATGGTAATCCTTTTGTAACCCATCAGAAAACAGAAACCGCCGTACTGCTTCATACGCGCACCATTCTTTACTATTATCGTGATGCCGTTTTCCAACTTAGCCGTCGTTTAACGCATTCGCGTCGTTTGTGCGCCATTAGCAAGGAAGTCATCAACCGTGCAACCATTGTTGATGCTGACCTGTTACACTTGGTCTTTCACAATCGTTCTAGCCGTTTCAATGATGAGCCTTACCGTCGCTTGTTATACATCATTGAGGGTCGCTTAAGCTGTTTGCTGAACTGGATTGAGGCACGCCTGAACAAAGACCCCATTTCTGACAAGCGTCCACGTCATGGTTATAATAATGAGCAGGAATTTTTAGCTGATTTAGAGTTAATTTACAATTCATTGTGTGCGCATGGTGATGCGAAAGTCGCTAATGCAGAAGTGCGTGACTTGATTCGTATGGTTAAAACCTTTGGTTTCTACCTCATGCGCTTAGACATTCGTCAAGAATCAACCGTACATACAGAAACAGTGACTGAATTGCTTTCTCACTTATCTGTGGATTACATGGCACTGAACGAGCAAGAGCGAATCCGTTTGTTGGCGGAACATTTGTCTTCTCCTGTCATTATTGATACCAAACACTTAAAACTAACTGAGCGTACGCAAGAAGTTTTGGCTGTGTTTGAGGTTATTCGCAAAATGCGTCAAGAAATCAGTCCGAAAGCTTTTGGTCAATATGTAATTTCGATGACGCATCATGCCAGTCACGTGATGGAAGTCATGTTCCTCGCGCATCAGGTCGGGTTAGCAGGTGCTCAGGGCGGTGTTCCTTATTGTCACATTCAAGTGTCTCCGCTATTTGAAACGATTGAAGACTTACAGCATATTGTTCCTGTCGTGACTGACTTACTTGAAAATACAACCTATCGCGCACTGGTTCAAGAGTCAGGTAATTTGCAAGAAATCATGCTTGGCTATTCTGACTCTTGTAAAGATGGTGGTATTGTTGCTTCAGCTTGGAACTTGTATCGTGCACAAAAAGACATCATTGCCTTAACCGATAAGTATGGCGTTGAATGTCGCTTATTCCACGGTCGTGGTGGTACGATTGGTCGTGGCGGTGGTCCAACACATTTAGCGATTCAATCTCAACCATTTGGTACGGTACATGGTCAGATTAAGTTCACCGAACAAGGTGAAGTCTTGTCTTACAAGTACAGCAACAGCGAAACCGCAACCTACGAATTATCACTCGGTGTTACTGGACTCTTAAAAGCCAGTACACACTTAGTGTCTCCTGTGCGTGTAGAAGCAAAAGAAGACATGAAGGTGATGGCTGAATTGGCAGTACATGGTGAGCAGGCTTATCGTCAGTTGACAGATCATACCCCTGGATTTTTAGACTTCTTCTATGAAATCACGCCAGTAACAGAGATTGGCATGTTGAACATGGGGTCTCGACCATCGCACCGTAAGGTCGGTAATCGTACTAAGGGATCTATTCGTGCTATTCCTTGGGTATTTGGTTGGGCGCAAGCACGTTTGACCTTACCTGCATGGTACGGATTGGGCAGTGCGCTGAAAACAGTCGTCGATCAACATCCTGACAACCTAGCAGGATTACAAACGATGTATCAACGCTGGCCTTTCTTCAAAGCCATGGTGAGCAACATTCAGATGTCGCTTTTCAAGACTGAATTGAGCACAGGTAAAGATTACGCTGAATTGGCGCAAGATAAAGTAACGGCTATGGCGATTTATCAAGATATTGCTGATGAATATCGTAAAACCGTTGAGTTGATCTTGGCGATTAGTGGTAATGATGAGTTAATGGCAGATACCCCTGAAATCGCACTGTCATTACATCGTCGTAACCCTTACTTAGACCCGTTAAACCATGTTCAGATCATGCTATTGCAGAAATATCGTAATCCGTTAGCAGACGATCAGGAAAAAGAACGTTGGTTACGTCCTCTATTACGTTCTATCAATGCGATTGCCGCTGGTATGCGTAATACGGGTTAATTATTGTTAAGAGATTTGGAATGTTAAGAACTGTATTAAATGCAAAATTGCATCGCGTCACAACCACCCATTCGGAATTGGATTATGAGGGTTCTTGTGCCATTGATGGAGAATTGTTAGATCATGCGGGTATTCACGAGTACGAGCAGATTCATATCTACAATATCAATAATGGTGAACGTTTTGTGACTTATGCCATCCGTGCCGAAGAAAAAACAGGAATTATCTCTGTTAATGGTGCGGCGGCACATAAGGCTCGCCCAGGTGATTTGCTGATTATTTGTACCTACGCACAAATTTCAGCAGAAGAAATGGCGAGTTTTCACCCAACATTGGTCTATGTGGATACCGCTAACTGCATGGTAAGTAAGAAGAATAGTATTGCAAAACAAATGGCAGAGAGACGTTAAGTCTCTCTTCTTTGAAGTAACTCTTTTCTTTTTCCCACTATTATGTTTTACAAAGCTTGAGTTTGTGAAACCATCATTTATGACACCGTTTAATAGGGTATAGAGGTTTTCTATCATGTCATCATCTATTGAAAAATTAACGTCTTTAGTTTCTGAAGTGCCAGACTTTCCCAAAGCTGGTATTTTATTCCGTGATGTTTCACCCTTATTAAGAGAAGCTTTTACGGAAACCATTGATGCGATGAGTGCTTTATTCACTGAAGAAGAGTGGGCAAATATAGACTTATTGGCTGGTATTGAATCTCGCGGTTTTATTTTTGCTTCTGCACTTGCCTATAAGCAGGGTAAAGGATTTGTTAAAATTCGCAAACCTGGTAAATTGCCTAATGTTGCCGCTAGCGTCAATTATGGTTTAGAGTACGGTTCAGACAGCCTTCATATTCAGGCGGGTGATGGTCGTAACATTGTTATTCTTGATGATTTGATTGCTACTGGTGGTTCAATGGGTGCCGCTGCGCACTTGTGTCAACAAGTAGGCTATCAGGTTGTTGGTATGGCATGTTTGGTTGACCTCGCCAGCTTGAACAGTTTCACTTGGCAAGAAATGACCGTTCGTTCGGTGATTCAATATCAGTAATGGTGATTTCGTATTATGAGTTTTTTAGACCCTGAGTTGGCGCAACCTGTTAGTGCCTTCGCTACTGCTTTAGGCATTGGTTTGTTGATTGGTTTAGAACGCGAACGCTTACCTGACTCACCAGCGGGGTTACGCACCTTTTCATTGGTTGCTATGATGGGGTGCTTATTTGCCATGCTCAGTGAGCAAGGCGGTGCGTGGATGCTTGCCATTGGGTTACTCGTATTGGCGGCTTCGATGATTGCTTCTAACTTCTCAACCAATTTGACGGAGCAATTCCGAGGCTTCACCTCTGAGGCAGCCATTATTTTCACCTACGGATTGGGCGCGTCGGTATGGTTTGGTTATTCTACCTTGGCTGTGATGTTGGCGATTACCGTCACCACCTTGCTTTATTTTAGGGCAGAATTAAAAGCCTTTAGTGAACAGATGACCGCCAAAGACATTAACTCGATGTTGCAATTTGGTGTTTTATCGCTGGTCATCTTACCGATTTTACCTAACACTAACTTTGGCCCTTACGATGCCATCAACTTAAAGCAGGTTTGGTGGATGGTGGTGCTGATTTCTGGTTTGGCGTTAGCAGGTTATTTGGCATTACGGATTATTGGTGCTCGCCATGGAGCGGCATTATTAGGGGTGTTTGGTGGTTTAGCCTCATCAACGGCAACGACGATGATGTTTTCACGCCATGCGGCACAACACGCCCATTTGGTACCAATGGCATCCATTGTGATTTTAATCGCAAACGTCATGGTTATGATTCGTTTGGGTATTGTTGCCAGCTTGGTTGCACCACAACTGATTGAATCTGTAGCGATTGTTTTTGCTTGTGGTGTTGTTCCCGGTGTGCTGATTGCACTTTACGGCTGGAAAAACCTTAACAAGGCAGGAGAGCTTCCTTTACCTGATGTGAAAAACCCAACAGAATTAAAGACAGCACTTTCTTTTGGTGTGTTGTACGCCTTTGTATTGATGGCGGCGGCATGGTTACAAGATGTCGCTGGGAACAGCGGTTTGTTTTTGGTTGCCTTAGCTTCTGGCTTAACAGATGCGGATGCGAGTATGTTATCGACCTTACGGATGTTTAACTTAGATCGTATTACCTTTGAAGATGCAGTGATTGCGGTTGCCTTGGCTTTGTTGGCAAATCTTGCATTCAAAATCAGTCTAGTGCTCAGTATTGGTGGTAAAGAACTAGCACGTTATGCACTGCCTGGATTGTTACTCATTGGTGTAGGATTGGTGGTTGGGGTGATGGTGGTTTAGACCATCACTTGACCAAAGACTAAGCCAACCAGATAAGTGGCTAGCATTGCCATTGCGCCCCAAAAGGTGACACGAACTGCCCCCATCATTAAAGATGATCCACCAGCTTGTGCCCCCAGCCCACCAAGTAAGGCTAAAAATATCAAGGTACTGAAGACTAGGGCTGCAACAGCCTGAGTTGCAGGTATTAAAAAAACAACCGCCAGCGGCAGAAACGCGCCAACAACAAAAGTCACAGCAGATGTCCATGCCGCTTGCAAGGGTTTTGCCGTTAGCGCATCGGTAATGCCGATTTCGTCACGAACATGCGCACCCAGTGCATCGTGCGCGGTTAATTGTTCCGCCACCTGTAACGCTAAGTCTGGTGTCAGTCCTCGATGTTCATAAATCATCGCTAATTCTGCTAATTCTTGCTCTGGATGTAATGCCAGTTCTCTTGCTTCTTTTTCAATATCAGCACGTTCTGTATCCGACTGTGAACTCACTGAGACATATTCACCAGCCGCCATTGACATAGCACCAGCCATTAACCCTGCCAACCCAGCAAGAATCAGTGTCGATTGTCCTGCCCCTGATGCCGCAATCCCAACCAACAAGCTTGCGGTAGAAATCAGTCCATCATTTGCGCCCAATACCGCGGCACGCAACCAACCTGTGCGATGTACGAGGTGATGTTCATCTGGAAGCATTGTTTTTTCCTTGTTTTTTTGTTAAGTGATAGAAAAAAGCCTCCATTTATTATAAAAAACAGAGACTTTTGTCAAAACAAGATTAGATGCTTTCCGCACCACCCAAATAAGGACGCAGAGCAGTAGGAATGGAAATACTGCCATCAGCATTTTGACCATTTTCAACCAAGGCTACCCAAGTGCGACCAACAGCCAATCCAGAGCCATTAAGCGTGTGCAATAATTGTGGCTTGCCGTCTTTTCCTTTGAAACGCGCTTGTAGGCGACGCGCTTGGAAGTCACCGAAGGTAGAACAAGATGAAATCTCACGATATTTTTCTTGCCCTGGTAGCCATACTTCTAAATCGTAGGTCTTGGTTGCTGAAAAGCCCATGTCTCCTGCACAGAGTAACACCTTACGATAGGGCAGTTCTAGCTTCTGTAAGACAGTTTCTGCGTGTTGTGTTAGGGTTTCCAAGGCAGAAAAAGAGGTATCAGGATGCACAAACTGCACCAGTTCAACCTTTTCAAATTGGTGCTGACGAATTAAACCACGGGTATCTCGACCCGCTGAACCCGCCTCAGAGCGGAAGCAGGGCGTGTGTGCGGTATAACGAATCGGTAGGGATTCTTCTGCAACAATCGAATCACGTAACAAATTGGTTACAGGGACTTCTGCGGTTGGGATCAAATAAAATTGACGGCTGTCACCCTCTGGCATGGTAATTTTGAACAGGTCTTCTTCAAATTTAGGAAGTTGACCTGTGCCACGCATTGAGTCAGCGTTCACCATATAAGGCACATAAACCTCGCGGTATTCGTGTTCTTGCGTGTGCAAATCGAGCATGAATTGGGTTAAGGCACGATGCAGTCTGGCACCCGCACCTTTCATGACTGAAAAACGCGCTCCAGTCACTTTGGTAGCTTCATCGTTATCTAGCCAGCCACGTTCTTCTGCCAAGGTAACATGATCTTTCACGGTAAATGAATAGGTTTTTGCCGTTCCCCAACGCGCCACTTCAAGATTATCCTCTTCTCCTTTACCATCAGGAACGCTGTCATCAGGTGTATTCGGCAGGGTGAGGAGTAGGGCGGTTAATTCAGCGTCTAGGGCATCAAACTTGGTTTGTGCGGACTTCATGGCATCACCCAAATGAGCGACCTCTGCTAATAAGGGAGTCGTATCTTCTCCTTTGGCTTTGGCTTGACCAATGCTTTTGGATTTGGCATTGCGTTCGGCTTGAATGTCTTGTAATTCTTTTTGTAGGTTACGCTTTTCCTTTTCAACCGCTTCTACCTTATCGGCATCTAGGGCAAAACCGCGACGCGCAAGGGCTTGCACAACGGCTGGTAGGTCTTCACGTAGGCGTTTAATATCTAACATAATGCTCTCTTATTCTTTCCATTTAATGTTGCAGCCTAAACTTGGCTTTTGGTTGGGGTCAATTGCTTGTCCTGCTAATAGAGCTTCTGTTGCTCGACGCAAGTCTTCTCCTGTGACAGGCGTATCGCCCCCTGGACGTGAGCCATCAAACTGACCACGATATACGAGCGTCTTATTGGCATCAAATAAGAAGAAATCAGGCGTGCAGGCGGCAGAGAAGGCTTTCGCGGTTTCTTGCGTAGCATCAAACAAATAAGGGAAGTTGTAGCCAAAACGACGCGCTTCATCGATCATTTTTTCAGGCGCGTCTTCTGGATAGGTGTCTGCATCGTTGCTGTTGATGGCGATGACCGCGATGCCTTTTGCGCTAAATTCACGTCCATAGCGAGCAAATTCATGACGCAAGAGTTGGACAAAAGGGCAATGATTACAAATAAACGCAATGGCATAGCCTTTTGCTTCAGGAAAATCGTTACTGGTAACTGGTTGGTTGGTGCTGGGGTTGATCAATGAAAAGGCGGGCATTGTTGTGCCAAGATCAATCATGCTTGAGGGGGTCTTTGCCATAAAAACTCCTATTATCTATGAGTTATAAATAAAAAATACAATAAAAATAAAAAGGTTATTCTCTAAAATTATTAAACTGTAAAGGGCGTTCAAGCTCAGTCATGCCTTTTAGCATGGCAATGGCTTCTTGTAGATCATCGCGTTTCTTGCCCGTCACTCGAACGGTTTCACCTTGAATTTGTGCTTGGACTTTAAGTTTGCCATCTTTAATGGCTTTAGTGATTTTTTTGCTTAGGGTTGCGTCTAAGCCTTGATGCACCAATACTTCTTGTTTTGCTGTTTTTAATTGCAGATCAGCCTCTTTGCGCTCAATTGCACGCGTATCAATACCGCGCTTGATAAGTTTACTGGTCAGCACATCATACATCTGGTCGAGTTGAAATTCAGATTCAGTATGGAGCTTGATGACCATGGCTTTGTCATCAAGCACAAAACCAGAGTCAGTACCTTTGAAATCAAAGCGAG
>CAZLOM010000039.1:11928-14488 GCA_964561185.1 uncultured Piscirickettsiaceae bacterium | reverse complement strand
GCCTGTGCTAACTGACCCGCCTGTGCTAAAGAAGAAGATGGTGCTTCAATAGTACTTAAAGACATCATTGGCAAGGATTGCCCATCCTCATCTACCCTATTTGCCATAGATTGTTGCAACAGCATCTGCCCCATAACAACACCAGACTCTGCTCCTTGCATGCCTGCAAAAGATAGACCCAAGCCATCACCAGATAAAAGTAAAGCAGCAGAATCCGCAGAAATCGGAAGCACTTCTTGCGTGACAGACAACCAATCCAAAACAGCCTGATCAGCAACCTTAGGTGACTCCTCACTCTCTATCGGCATAACACCGATAGCATCGGCTAATGCGGCTTCTTCTGCTTCTAATGGCATCATCGGTGCGTCTAAAGGATTTTTTTCTCCCATAACCCCAACTAAAGTGGATGCTAATCCTTGACGCGGTGTTGGCGCAGGTGACACTGTCGATCCAGCCATCAACATTGCAAATAGCCCAACATCACCTATGTTATTGACGGATGCACCATTTCCTACATTGGCATCCACGGCACTACCCACGCCAGAACTTGTTACTAACATATTGCTCATACTGTCTCCAATCAACAATCATTTGCCCACATACAGCAATAGTTATGCCTAAACTCGAACAAAAATTTAAATAGTATGATATTGTCTGGTCGACACAAAATCATCTAATTGTTTCTGTTCCAACCGAGCTTGGTGGATCTTCGCTTCTTGTTGACGCTTCTCTAGCAAACGCTCAATGCCTAATTTTTGTTGTCTCGCTTCTAGCCAAATTTGACGTAAATGCGTAACAGAATGCTCATACGCGACCAACTTGTTTTGGTGCCCAGAAATAGCCGTTTGAATTTGTTCAACATAAATCATCAACAAAAATCGTTTTTGCATGGTAGTTACCATGTTAGGATCGGCAAATTGTTGCTGATAGTCACGAACATAATCCTCGAGCTGAAGAATTTGATTTTTTAATGCGTCACGTTGAGATTCAGCACGTTGCATATTTTCTCGAGCCTCTTCTTCAGATTTTTCCCGTAATTTTAAGACAAGTTCTAACTGCGCAGACATCACACACTCCCAATATCAGGTAGCTATCAGATTAGGCATTAATAACTTAATAACAAAGAGAGTCAACAGCATTATGATTTGTCAACAGCATTATGATTTATTATGTGCCTAAGAAAATGAACATCAAGACTTAATTAACGTGTATTCATCACTTGTGATAACAATGACACACTTTCCTCTAAGGTCACTGCCTCATCAGGTGCTTGTGCTAAAAAGTGTTGTAAAGCACCTTGCAGACGAATCGCCTCATCAATCGCAGGATTAGACCCTCGCACATATGCACCAACACTAATTAAATCCTGATTTTGCTGATAAACAGACAAGTTTCGCTTAACGCGTAACGCCAAATCAAATTGTGTTTTAGGTACAATATCGTGCATCACTCGACTGATGGATGACTCAATATCAATCGCTGGGTAACGCCCTGATTCAGCAATTTTACGAGACAGCACAAAATGACCATCTAACACGCCCCTTGCCGCATCTGCTACAGGATCATTGGTATCATCCCCTTCAGCCAATACGGTATAAAACGCGGTGATACTGCCCTTACCAGCCTCCCCATTACCAGCACGCTCAATCAGTTGAGGCAATTTTGCAAATACCGATGGTGGATACCCCTTAGTAGCAGGAGCTTCACCAACGGCTAATGCAATCTCTCTTTGTGCTTGTGCATAACGGGTTAATGAATCCATCAAAAGCAGTACATTTAATCCCTGATCACGGAAAAATTCTGCAATAGCGGTAGCACATTGCGCACCATGCAAGCGTTTTAATGGCGGATCATCTGCAGGCGAAGCAACGACGACAGCGCGTCGCAAACCTTCCTCGCCCAAAATTTGGAAAATGAATTCATTCACCTCTCGACCCCGCTCGCCAATTAAGCCAACGACCACCACATCTGCATGCGTATATTTTGCCATCATGCCGAGCAGGACAGATTTACCCACCCCTGTCCCTGCAAAGAGACCTAGCCGTTGACCACGCCCAACGGTTAATAAGGAATTGATGGCTTTTACCCCAACGTCTAAATGGGTGCGAATGGGGTCACGGTGTAAGGGGTTAACGCGTCGCCCCGTCAGTGGCACTTGATGGTGCAGTCCTGACAAGGGTTTACCATCTAACGGATGACCTGAACTGTCGATAATGCGCCCTAGTAATTCAAACCCTACTTGGATTTGCCCACCTGCTCCTAAAGGCGTGACACGTGCTTGTGGCGCAACACCATTCATATCCCCTGTTGGCATCAGATAAAGCTTATCATGGTGGAAACCAACCACTTCTGCTTCAGATTTATAGCGTCCTTGCTGAATCAAACAACGAGACCCCAAGGAAGCAAAAACACCCTCTGCCTCTAATGCCAAGCCCACCATACGCGTCAACCGCCCCTGAGAAGCCAACTCAAGGCGGTCAGGTAGGGTGGAAGAAAAATCAGTAAATCGCTTTTGCCACCACTCTCGACGACGCACCAATAAAGCATCAACTGACATGAT
>CAZLOM010000039.1:11714-11828 GCA_964561185.1 uncultured Piscirickettsiaceae bacterium | reverse complement strand
ATCGCTTTTGCCACCACTCTCGACGACGCACCAATAAAGCATCAACTGACATGATGAGCCTTCTCTGTATTCGGTTCTGAAGCTATTTCAATTTCAGTAACTACTGGTGCTTCT
>CAZLOM010000039.1:0-11614 GCA_964561185.1 uncultured Piscirickettsiaceae bacterium | reverse complement strand
GTGACAACCTCTGGTGCTTCTGTGACAACCTCTGGTGCTTCTGTGACAACCTCTGGTGCTTCTGTGACAACCTCTGACAGATCAATGACAGGAACTCCCGCTACGCTCGTAGGATGCGCCAAACTGACAAAATGCGTTACCATCTTGTCCATGACTTGCTCACTGAGCAATTGCCAGTCATGCAGTAACTCCGAGTGCCCCGATACAACACGACACTCACCTCTCTGCAAGCTATCATCTGCCAAAATATGCACTTTCTTATCCTGCTCAAAACTCAGTCCATGAAGCAAGGCAATGTCCTGCGGATGAACAAAAATGGAGACGGGATACACCAGTTTAGGGATATCTGCTAACGCATCGCCAACCACCCGTTGAATGTGCTCAGGATGCAAGGTCAATTCAGCGCGTAACATACGTTTCGCTAACTCGCCACTTAACCAAATAATCTGTGCAAAAAACGCATCATCTAAGACATCAAAACCATGACTCATTTGATAAAACAAACTTTGCCACTGAGTAGATAATGCCGATTTTTCAGCAGACCATTCTGCCAGTTTCGCATCAAAAGCTTGATCAACGACGGCTTGAGCTTCTTTTAACCCCAAGGCATAGCCTTCATCATACCCTTGAGTTAGCCCTTGCTGACGACCTTCCTCAAAAGCGGCTTGACGATCTGCCTCACGTAACATCTGCAAGGCTTCGGCCGCTTCAGTTCTAACCTGCGCCAACAAACGTTGAAACGACTCCTCTGCCTCTTTTGCTTTTAAGGCACTCAAATCGGGTGCTTGCCACTGATCAGTAGCAACCGCTTTAACATCACGAGCACGCAACAGTTTCGATACCTGAGCAACAGGCTTAGTTGGGTTGGACATATCCTTCCTTATCGCAAATCAGAGACAGAAAAACCAATAGAAGCGTGTTAAACCATTGCCTCGCCTGTACCTGGCATAATAACCTTACCTTCATTGGCAAGACGGCGAATTGCCGTAATGATGGTACGTTGTGCATTTTCAACATCACTCAACTTAGCAGGTCCAGCATTCTCTAAATCATCGCGCAAAATTTGCGCTTGACGTTTAGACATATTGTCTAAGAACTTATCTCGCATAGCCTGATCTGCCGCTTTCAATGCTAAGACCAGCACATCAGCGGGGACTTCTGCCAAGGTTGCCTGAATACCCTTACTGTCGATTTCCATGATGTTTTCGAAGGTAAACATATTGTCTTCGATTTCTTTACTCATGTCCTCATGTTCAGTTGAAATTTCTTCCAGAATTTTCGTATCCAAGCCACCACTAACCATGTTCAGAATTTCAGCAGCACGCTTCACACCACCAATATTCGCACGCTTACCTAAGTCTGAATCAGATGACTGTTTCTCAAAAACTTCGTTCAAATCAAATAAGGCTTGTGGTTGAATCGCACTCAAATTGGCAATACGGAAAATGACTTCTGATTGGAAACGACTCGGCAAACGATCCAATACGGCCGCCGCTTGATCTGGCTCAAAATAAGACAATACAATCGCCATTACCTGTGGATGCTCATTCTTCAATAAGCCAGCTACCGCATTGGGGTTCATCCATTTTAAGGTTTCTAAACCTTTGAGTTGATCTGCCAGCATAGAAACATCCAACTCACTACCCGCATTCTTACCGAGCGTATCCGATAGAATGGAACGTGCAAATCCTGAAGGATCATAGCCCAAGGTATCATCATCTAAGGCGGTTAGATATTTCAACAATACCGCATCAATCTGTTCACGCTTTAACTGAGGTAAGGTACTAATTGCACTGGTAATGGTTTGAATTTCCCTTGGATCAAGCTCTTTCATCAACTTGGTTGCAGACTCTTGTCCAACGGCTAACATAAGAATGGCTACCTGCTGAACGGAACTCAATCCCTTCAAATTCTCTTTAGATTCAGACGACATCTCACTCCACCCTTACTTATCATTCATCCAATTGCGTACCACTTTGGCGGCAATTTTTGGATCTTGATCAATCAAACTACGAATCTGATCTGTTACAGTCGCATCCTCACCAGCCGCTAAGGCTTCAGCATTACCCGCATTGGCAGAGTTCATGGCATTTAAGGCACCATTGATGCCTTGAACATTAGCAACCCCTGACATCGAAGCCCACTGCTCTGCTTCTTCTTCCTCTTCAGCGGTTAAGCCATCTTCATTTTTCTCGATTTCCTTAACCCCTGTAAGATCACGCAGTAATGGACGAAGCAGTCCAAATACCAGTAACAGAACCGCTAAACCACCCGCTAACTGCTTCATCAAATCCCAGAACCAAGGCTGTTGCCAAAACTCTGTTGGAATACCCGTAGCGTCTTCTTCAGTACTCTGCTGGAAAGAAAGGTTGATCACGCTTAAGGTATCACCACGCGCCTCATCAACCCCTACAGCATCACGTACCAAACTACGAATACGCGTCAACTCATCTTCTGACAGGCCCATGCGTTGCATCGTGCCATCATTCCCCGCTTTTAAGCGATCATCTACCACCACAGCAACCGATAAACGACGAATGCTTCCCGTTTGCGATTGTAGATGGGTAATGGTTCTGTCTAACTCATAATTCTTGGTAATCTTTTCTGACTGCAAATCGTCACCCATTCCACCAGACTTACCCTTACCTGGATAGTCTTTTTCAGGCGAAATACCCGCTTGTGGTGGCTGATTGGTCAATGCACCTGGAATGCCTTCAGGACCGCCATTTTTATTGCGTTCACGAATTTCTTGTGAGCTACGTAAGGCATCAGGATCAGGATTATAGTTTTCTCGCGTTTGCTCTTGAATACTGAAATCTAGCTCAGCAGTCACCTGTGCTTTAACCCCTTTAGCCCCAACCAATGGGGTTAACAAGTCTTGAATGCGTGAGGCTAAGGTTTGTTCGATGTTGCGCGTATACTCTAACTGCTTCAAACTCATGTTCATGCCAGCAGATTGATTGGCTTGCGACAAAAGATTACCACTTTGGTCAACCACAGAGACACTAGCAGGTTTGAGATTGGGCACACTAGAAGCAATCAAATGCACAATGGCATTGACTTGTTGCTCGCTCAAAGAACCACCATTGAGACTGACGATAACAGAAGCGGATGCTTCCTGCTCTTTGCGCACAAACACTGCACGCTTGGGAATGGCTAAATGAACCCTTGCCGATTTCACGGCACCAATAGAGGCAACCGACTGAGCGAGTTCCCCCTCTAGGGCACGTAAATACTGTACATTTTCTTTGAATTGACTGACACCAAATCCCTGATCCTTGTCTAGCAGTTGATAACCACCAGCACCTTCAGTTTGTTTGGGTAAACCCTCTGAGGCTAAAAACAAACGCAACTCATGCACTTTGGAAGATGGAACTGAAATGCTACCAGAGCCAGAATCTAGTTGGTACTTAACCCCTTTTGATTCTATTGCCTTTACAATGTCTGCGGCTTCTTGTGGTTTTAGACCGCCATAAAGCAATGTGTAACTTGGCTCTTGTGACCATAACACAATCGCCACACCAATGGCAACGGTTGCCGCTAATGCGATGATCAGACTCACTTGCTTGACAATAGGCATGCCAGTTAAGTTCTGATACAAGGCTGACGCTCTGCTAGGGTTCTCTGTACCCGCGGCTGTGCGCTCGATTTCAGCCATCATTCTCTCCCAAAAGTAGTTTTAGTAGTTTTTCTATGATTTTATCAGCCGATAAAAGACGTTATTATATACTTATAATGGCATACTCATGACATCTTTATAAGCATCTACCAACTTATTTCTGACTTGCGTCATGGCTTGGAAGGCCAAAGAGGCTTTTTGTGCTTGAATCATCACCTCAGACAACTCAACATCAGGATCACCCAACTCCATCTTTTCTTTTAGATCTCCCGATTTCATTTGCTGTGCATTAACAGATTGCAAGGCATCCTTCATCAGAGAAGAGAAGTCTGTACTGCCAGCCGTAGGGTCTAACTGCTGATCATCAAATGCAATGCTATTATTACCAGCACCTAATTGCGCCTGTTGCGCTACTGCGCGCATTTCAGAGAGTAAACTCTGTGTATCAATATGGTTCATAACTAAGAAGCTCCTCATAAACATCCAATCTTGCATAGCAAAAGCTATGCCTAACAATTCAACAAAATAATTCAATAACGACTTGATCAAGCATCAAGAAAAAAGCCTGTCACCCCAAGAATACTGAGGGACGCTCTCTATGGCTATACGTCATAGCCTACTTCCCTTAATTTCGCTAACTTATAGCGCAAGGTTCGCGGACTCATTTGTAACACTTCGGCGGTTTTGCCTTTGTTGCCATTCTGACTTTGTAAGGTTTTAACAATTAACTCAATTTCTTGCTGTTTTAAGTCTTGCAAAACCATCTGCGATTCGGGAAGTTCTTCCTCTTCTAACGAATCCACCGCCTGATCACGCCACAAGGATGTCGCATCAATCAAAATGTGTTCTTGCTGAATATCCGCATCCGATAACACCAAGGCTCTCTGCATCACGTTATCTAACTCTCGAATGTTTCCTGGCCATTCATATACCATGAGCAATTTCCCTGCTGACTCAGCCAACACAGGACAAGGACGACGTGTATCACAATGACGCAACAGCAACTTCTGTGCAATGGGAACAATGTCATCCTTGCGATCTCTCAGCGGAGGTAAATGAATGGGAAACACATTGAGACGATAATACAAATCCTCACGAAACTTATGTGCCTTAAAGGCTTCCTTAAAATCAATGTTGGTTGCTGACAACACACGAACATCGAGGGGAATGATTTTCTCCCCCCCAAGCCGTTCAACTTCACGCTCTTGCAAGACCCGCAACAACTTACTCTGTAAATCTATCGACATTTCACCGATTTCATCAAGGAAAATGGTGCCTTTTTGTGCCTGTTCAAATTTACCAGGCATCGACTTGGTCGCCCCTGTAAACGCACCCTTTTCATAACCAAACAAAATGGCTTCTAACATTGTCTCAGGAATCGCGGCGCAGTTAATCGCCACAAAAGGACCAGTGGCGCGAGAGGAATGCTGATGCACATAACGCGCCAACACTTCCTTACCCGTTCCACTTTCCCCCGTAATTAACACACTGGCATCTGATTGGGCGACCTTTTGTGCCATACGTTTTATTTTTTGCGTTACAGCATCCACCGCAACAAAATCATCTTCGGTAGAAGCATCCGTATTTAAGTAACGCTGTGCTTTCTCAAGCAGTAAACTGGCTTCAAAGGGCTTTACGATATAATCAACCGCACCGTCTTTCATCGCTGATACGGCTTGCTCAATCGTTGCGTAGGCAGTCATCAATACCACAGGTAAATAAGGCTTCAACGCACGCACACGCTTGAGCAAAGCGTAACCATCCATGCCATCCATACGGATATCAGAAAAGACCAAACTGATCCCTTCATCTTCACCCAATACGGCTAAAGCACTCAGACCGTTATCGACTGAAACCACTTCAAAACCACCGATTTCTAAGGTATCGACAATGGCTTCACGCAGAGAGCTATCATCCTCTACCACAAGAATTTTAGCAATGTTCATGATCTCTCCTCTTGTTTGGGCAACCATAGTGTAAAAACAGCACCTTTACCTTCTTCAGATGCTAAGGTAACTTTTCCATGGTGCGCATGCGCAACAGCCCGAGTCACCGCTAATCCCAATCCCGTACCTTGGGCACGACGGGTAAAAAAGGGTTCAAATATTTTTTCTTGCAGGGCGATGGGTACACCAGGACCATTGTCAGCCACCACTAACTTTACCCAATCCCCATCAGCTTGCGCATAAAAATGAATGACCGCCTGCTCGCGCACCACATCAATCGCATTTAACACCAGATTCTGTAACGCAGTGGTTAGGGCGGCTAGGTCTCCTTGCACACTTAATGGCTCTGCTAATGGTGATAACCTGAGTTGAGTATGACTGGTGGTCACACGCTCTTCAACCACAGAAACAACCTGTTGTAACAACTCTTCGACCGCAATCACACTGCTACCACTCTCACCCCCTTTGGCATATTGCAACATATCGGTGACAAGACTTTCTAAATGACGCAGACGTGCCACAATTTTATGCGCCATTTCTTGCTTTTTCTCATCACTGAGTTTTGCATCGCTTAACTGCGACGCGTAGAGCAATCCTGCCGCTAAAGGGGTGCGCACCTGATGCGCCAAAGAAGCCGCCATTTCACCCATACTACGTAAGCGTTGATGCTGACTCAATTGCGCTGTTAAGGTTCTCTGCTCGGTGACATCCATTAACAAAACGATTTTACCCAATGCCTTGTCTAATTTCGTTTCAGACACACTAATGATTTGACCATTCGACAAGGCCCATTCACCACGAATTTCGGTAGCCGTTGCCACCGTATCTAAATAGCCAGACCATAGTTTACCCGTTAAGCCATTTCCTAACCATTCGGTCACAGCGGCATTATATTCAACAACCTTGCCCAATTGATCAAGCACCAACACCCCTGCGGGTAACAATGCCAACAGACGCGCCAAACGATCTGCCACACGCTCTTTTTCAGCCAACTGAAGCAAGCGTTCACTCCGTGCCTGTGCTAACTCTTTCGTCAGCTCAATGACGTGCTTTTGCAAAGCCTCATAAGAGGTTGACAATTGCTGGGAGGTCTGGTTGAAGAGTGCAAATGCTTCTTCTAAATCTTTAAGCCTTTGTCGTTCTTCTGCTGATAAACTCATTCTTCATCCTCTGCACGCAAATGCAATTTACGCATTTTCTCGATTAGGGTAGTACGGTTGATGCGTAACAGTTTTGCGGTTTGACTGACCACACCATTGGCTTGATCCAAGGCACGCATAATGATTTGCTTTTCCATTTCTTGCAAGTAATGACGCAAATCTAAACTGCCATCAAAAGTTGGTAAAATATGACTCGTCTCCGCAAAATTCACTGATGAGACAGGCAATAGGGGTTGATATTGACGGGGTAACATTTCAACTGTCACCGTTTTTCCTGGATAGAGAATACTCAATCTTTCCGCTAAATTCCCCAACTCACGCACATTACCTGGCCAATCATATTGCATTAACGCCTCTAACGTCTCAGCAGTGAGTTTAGGAAGATCACGCCCCTGTGTGGCGCATTTTTGCAGTTGCGCATCCATCAACAGAGGGACATCCTCTCTACGGGCACGCAAACTGGGTAATTCAATCGGAAAAACATTTAAACGATAAAACAAGTCTTCACGAAATGACCCTTCTTCAATACGCAAGGGCAAATCACGGTGAGTCGCGGCGATCACACGCACATTGGCTTGAAAACTTTTATTGCCACCCACTCGCTCATACATACGCTCTTGTAATACCCGTAACAACTTAACCTGCATGGGTAGGGGCATATCCCCAATTTCATCAAGGAATAGGGTTCCACCCTCTGCTAACTCAAAACGTCCCTTGCGTGCCGTAATCGCGCCAGTAAAGGCTCCCTTTTCATGACCAAAAAGCTCACTCTCTAACAATTCAGCTGGAATGGCTCCGCAGTTTAAGGGAACAAATCCGTAGGCACTACGCGGAGAACACGCATGAATCGCCTGAGCCACAACCTCTTTTCCTGTACCAGACTCGCCAAGAATCAGTACAGTCGCATCTGTGTCGGCAACTTGTCTAATTAAATCTTTAACTTGACACATTGCTGCGCTTTGACCAATCAGTTGTTCCAGTGGATCCATGCCTTCTCCGTAAAAAATAATACCATTTTTTAATAAAATTAAGTAGATGCGAATTTATACTATAATTATTGTTAAATGTCAAAATTTTGTCAATGGAAAGTTTAGCAGAGAGAACAAAAAGAGTACCCATAAAAAAAGACCGCATTGCGGTCTTTTTTAGTACTAAAAAAGGAAAAGTTACGCAGCTTTTAGCGCATCAGCATCCGTTTTTAGCTTTTCGAGTTCAAATTTTGACATTACACGGAACTTTTCTGGCATCTCATCCCATCCTGCTTTGATGGTACGAATCAATCCACTCACCTCATCAAGAATATCAAGATCGTTACGCGCACTGGCGGAAACCAAACGACGAATCATAAAATCATACAAAGCGTCTAGGTTTTCAGCGACTTCTTTACCACTGTCAAGATCAATACACGAACGAAGACCTGCAATAATTTGCATTGCCTTATTCATCACTTTGGATTTGGTTTCAAAGTCACGACGTTGAATCGCGCCCTTAGCTTGTGCAATACGATCCAACGCACCTTCAAACAACATTTGAATTAAGCGATGTGGTGTAGCGTTCTCCACACCTGTTTGTACACTGGTTTGTGCATATTGCTGTAAAAATCGTTGACGAACCATTGCGTTCATGTCAAAACTCCTGTTTGTGCTTAGAGGATTTATCTTATCGTTAACAAATGTTATGAGTCATTCTTGATGATCTTGCTGTCTATATCGTCAATAAAGGCGCAAACTTTAACATAAAATAGCATTCTAAGCACTTTTTCTGTCTAACTTAATGATTGAGGCTATAGAGTGCCTCAATCAACGAGAGGATTAGCCTAGGCGAATTACACGGAAACCACGCCAATTTGTTCTAGTTTTGAAGCCTCCACCTGATAGTCAGGCAGTTGATCAAACTGCAAATAACGATAGACATCACTGGCTAGGGTATCTAGCTTACCGACATAAGACAGATACTCAGCAACCGTCGGAATATAACCCAATTTCGCAATCACAGCCGACAACTCAGCAGAACCTAAGTAAACTTGCGCATCCTTACCCAAACGATTGGGGAAGTTACGGGTTGAGGTTGAAAACACCACAGAACCATCACGGACACGCGCTTGATTACCCATACACAGCGAACATCCTGGCATTTCCATTCTCGCCCCTGCACGACCGAAAATACCGTAATAACCTTCTTCCATCAGTTGGTGTTGATCCATTTTAGTGGGTGGTGCAACCCATAGCGTGGTTGGTAAGTTACCCATACCATCGAGTACTTTACCTGCCGCACGATAATGACCAATATTGGTCATACAAGAACCGATAAAGACTTCATCAATCTTACTACCAGCAACCTCAGATAGCAAACGAACATCATCAGGGTCATTTGGACAAGCAACCAATGGCTCGGTAATCGTATCCAGATCAATCTCAATGATTTCCGCATATTCAGCGTCAGCATCGGCTTTAAGCAGTGATGGATTCGCTAACCATGCTTCCATGCCCTCGATACGACGCTGCAGGGTACGCGCATCGGCATAACCATTGGCAATCATCCAGCGCATCAACGTAATATTTGATTTCAGGTATTCGGCAACAGATGCCTCTCCCAGCTGAATACTACAACCATTGGCTGAACGCTCTGCCGAAGCATCCGATAATTCAAAGGCTTGTTCAACTTTCAAGTCTGGCAAGCCCTCGATCTCAAGAATACGACCATTGAACACGTTAACCTTACCTTTTTTGTCTAGGGTTAACAGCCCTTTTTGCAGGGCAACGTAAGGAATAGCATTCACCAAATCACGCAAGGTAATACCAGGTTGCATCTTACCCTTGAAGCGCACCAATACCGATTCCGACATGTTCAACGGCATCACGCCCAAGGTTGCCGCAAAAGCGACCAAACCTGAACCTGCGGGGAAAGAAATCCCGATGGGGAAACGGGTATGAGAATCGCCACCCGTACCAACGGTATCAGGTAATAATAAGCGGTTTAACCATGAGTGAATCACACCATCCCCTGGACGTAAGGACACACCACCACGACTGGTAATAAATTCAGGTAAGCTATGTTGCAACTTAACATCGACAGGTTTGGGATAAGCGGCCGTATGACAGAAGGACTGCATCACTAAGTCGGCACTAAAGCCCAAGCAGGCCAATTCTTTTAACTCATCACGGGTCATCGCACCAGTGGTATCCTGAGAACCAACAGTCGTCATATGAGGTTCACAGTATTGACCCGCTCTAACGCCCGCTAAGCCGCACGCCTTACCCACCATCTTCTGTGCCAAGGTATAACCCTTGCCCGTATCATTCGGTACAGACTGGCGTAAGAATAAATCAGAAGCAGACAATCCCAAGTGACGACGCGCTCGCTCTGTCAAGGCGCGACCGATAATCAAGGGAACACGACCACCCGCTCGTACTTCATCAGACAGGGTTTCTGGGGTTAATGAAAAAGTTGAAATAGTTTGACCATTTTTGTGAATCTCGCCCTTGAATGGATAAATGGTGATTTCATCCCCTGTCTCCATTTGTGCCACATCACACTCAATCGGTAAACTACCTGAGTCTTCAGCGGTATTAAAGAAAATGGGAGCGATTTTGCCGCCAAGAACCACACCGCCTTGACGCTTATTCGGTACGTGAGGGATATCATCCCCAAACCACCACATCACCGAGTTCATCGCTGATTTACGTGATGAACCCGTACCCACCACATCACCCACGTAGGCAACGGGATGACCTTTTGCTTTAAGTTCTGCAACCACTTCTGGCAAGTTAGGCACACGATCACGTAACATGGCTTTGGCGTGAACAGGAATATCGGGACGACTCCATGCTTCCGTAGCAGGAGATAAATCATCAGTATTGGTTTCACCCGCTACTTTGAATACCGTTACCGTAATGGATTCTGGCAAAGCAGGCTTATGGGTAAACCACTCAGCATCCGCCCATGACTGTAATACTTTTTGCGCCCAAGCATTGGTTTTTGCTTTTTCCGTTACATCATGGAAGGCATCATAGATTAACAGCGTTTTGCTTAAGGCTTGATAAGCCGCTTCTGCCGTCACATCATTATCCAATAACGCAATTAAGGGTGACACATTATAACCACCGATCATGGTTCCTAAAATTTGCGTTGCCTTCACGCGGTCAATCAAAGGACAAGCCACTTTACCCTGTGCCACATCCGCTAAAAAAGCCGCTTTGACATAAGCGGATTGATCAACACCAGGAGGCACACAATCCACCAATAGGTGCATTAAAAATTCTGCCTCACCTGCTGGTGGACTTTTTAACAGTTCAACCAACTCGGCAGTTTGTTCAGAAGTTAATGGTAAGGGTGGCACACCTTCAGAGGCACGTTCAGCAGTGTGTTGACGATAGTTCGCAAGCATAACAGTCATCCTTGTTCAATGGGGGTCAAAAATCAGTAAAAGAGAAGATTAGCAATCGCTTAACTCTGGTAAGTGTAACAAAAAACGCACCTTGGGTGTTAGCAGATGCGAGGACATCTGTAGAAAATCAATAAAGAATCCAAAAGGCAAATGACACAACCTCCATTTCAAGGTAGAATAGAAGATCAACTTACATAAGGAGCGCATATTATGCATATCGAAAACCACCCTTCTCTTGCCAATGAGTTTCCAGAATTCAAAGACAAGATTCATACCTTAAAAACAGAGAACGCGCACTTTGCAAAACTGTTTGAAGAGTACAACACCATTGACCGTGAGATCATTCGTATTGAAGAAGGCGTTGAACACGCTGGTGACTTTGACTTAGAAACCTTGAAGAAAAAGCGTCTGGGCTTGAAAGACGAGCTTTACCAAATGCTGAAAGCCTAAGTTATTACTTCTGCTTTCATCTAAACCCCAGCCTTGCTGGGGTTTTTTGTGG
>CAZLOM010000038.1:8971-15309 GCA_964561185.1 uncultured Piscirickettsiaceae bacterium | reverse complement strand
GAACAACACGGGGCATTAGCGCGTGACAGAAGCACAGCATGATCTATTGGTTAAGAATAGGGCTACACCAGATGTCGCTGGCTGGGTATTTGACCCCTTAACACCCGCAGAAAACGAAGCCTATCAAGGCATTCGTGCTTGGTTGTTGAAACAAGTGGGCATTCACTATCCTGACAAAAAGAAAAACTTGCTAACCCATCGTTTGAAAAAACTGTGCGCTCGGCAAAAAATTTCAGGCGGTTTGATCGAGATAGCCACACGCTTAACGCAAACCAGTGAGGTTGATCTGCACTTGCAAGTCTTGATCGCCGCGTCAACCAATCATACCTACTTTTACCGCGAACCTGTGGTGCTGACCTATTTTAAGGAGCAGATCATTCCCGCTTTGCCACAAGATCAAGAGATTAGAATCTGGAGTGCGGCGGCATCGGAAGGCGATGAAGCCTATACCATTTGCATGATGTTTGCTGATGTGTATGGTGTGGCATGGGTTAAACGATATTTGAGAGTGCTTGGGACGGATATTAGCATGAAAGTCTTAACCAATGCTGAACCTGCTATCTACCCTGCGAAACGCTTAGAGGCATTACCAGATGGCTGGAAAGCGCGTTATTTTACCCCTGTCGCAGGTAATCGTTATCAGGTCATTGGCGCATTTAGGGAAGTGTGTTTATTTCGTCGCTTGAACCTCAAAATGGGTGATTATCCTTTTCAGCAGTTGTTTGATGTCGTTTTTTGTCGTAATGTGCTTTATTATTTCGATAAACCACACCAAACCATGACAGTGAACAATATTTATCGGCAAGTCAAAGCGGGTGGTTGGTTGTTGACCAGTGTCACAGAGTCGTTGCGAGACTTATCAACCCATTGGAAACCACTGATTGGTGGTGTGTATCAAAAATAGCGAGTATCAAAAATAGCGAGAGTATGTGTGGCAAAAGTTCGCGTGTTAATTGTCGATGATTCAGCTCTAGTGCGTAAGTTGTTGCGTGAGGGTATGTCGTCTGATCCTGATATTGAAGTGATTGGTGAAGCCTCTAATCCTTATACGGCGCGAGATTTACTCGTTGAATTGCGTCCAGATGTGATTACCCTCGATGTGGAAATGCCTCGCATGGATGGCGTGACCTTTTTACGGAATTTCATGCCCATTTTACCCACGCCAACGGTGATGATTTCCTCTCTGACTGAAGAGGGTAAGCGCGTTACCTTAGATGCTTTGCAATATGGTGCGGTTGATGTCATTCTCAAACCAAAAATAGGCTTGTTGGACAATTTGCCTGTGATGATGCAGGAAATCAATCATCGCATTAAGTCTGCCGCGAAAATTGATGTCAGTCGTTTTAGGCGGAAAGCTTCGCAAGAAAAAACACCTATCATTACCCCTTCGGTTTTGGAAGAAACGACCGATAAGATTATTGCGATTGGTGCATCGACAGGTGGTGTTGAGGCCTTATCACGCATCTTGCCTCACTTTCCAGCGGCATCCCCTGGTATTGTGATGGTGCAACATATGCCTCCAGGATTTACCACTACCTTTGCTGATCGGCTCAACAAGACCTGTCAGATGCGCGTGAAAGAGGCAGAAAATGGGGACAGAGTACAATCAGGATTGGTGTTACTAGCACCAGGTGGTGATCAGCATATGATTTTGGTTCGTTCAGGTGGCGAATACCGTGTTAGGTTAATAGAAGGACCTCCTGTACAGTTTAGCCGTCCAGCCGTAGATCCGTTATTTTTTTCGGTGGCGAAAGAAGCGGGGAGAAATGCGACCGCCGTGTTGATGACGGGCATGGGCAAAGATGGTGCTGAAGGATTATTGGCAATCAAGAATGCAGGTGGACGAACCTTTGCTCAGGATGCCAACACTTGTGTGGTGTTTGGTATGCCAAAAATTGCCATGGAATTGGGCGCGGCGGAGCGGATGGTTCCGTTAGAGGCGATTCCCAGTGTGTTGATTAACGCTTTCAAACCATAGGAGTTTATGCAGATGGCGAGAGCAGATAAGTCCGAACAGGATGACTTTGATGATAATGTTGCCGATATGCTTGTTTTTAGCGAGGAAGACAATATTGATGACATGTATCTCACTTTTGGGGTAGATGCGGAAGACTATGGCGTTGGGATTGTTTATGTTACTGAAATTGTCGGTATGCAGAAGATTATGGAAGTCCCTGATGTTCCTGACTTTATTCGTGGTGTGATCAACCTGCGCGGCAAAGTGATTCCTGTCATGGATGTGCGCAGTCGATTTAACATGAAACCAACCGTTTATAGTGAGAGAACCGTCATTATTGTCTTAGATGTTGATAAGGTATCGGTCGGGTTGATTGTTGATCGCGTGAGTGATGTGCTTGAAATTGCGCCCGCAGATATTGACGCACCGCCTAAGTTTGGTAAGCAAAAAGATGGCGTGAGTGTGATCAAGGGAATGGGGAAAAAGGGTGGTAAGGTGGCCATTCTGTTGGATGTGGATGCTTTGTTGTCAGATCAAGAGCTACATATTGACAGTATTCGTGCTGGTGTGGCAGGTGCGCAAGCGTCAAATTAATTTTTTGTTGTGAATTGAGGGGTATGAGATGAATTTAACCATTCGTACTAAGTTAATTGCAGGCTTCTCTATCTTAATCATTATTCTTGCCTTTTTAGGCTGGAATGGGATTGATAGGATGGGAAATATTAACGATAGTCTTAATAAAATCGTGGGCGTAAGCTCAGAAAAAGTGAAACTGTCTGATCGGGTAAGGCAAGACCTATTGTCTATTTCTCGTGCTGAGAAAAACATGATTTTGGACGACTCAGACAGTGGAATGCAAAAGTATATTGCTGAAATGGATGCTTCTGATGTGCGCTTGAAAGACAGACTGTCTAAGTTAGATCTTCTTGTCGATGCCAGAGGGAAGGAAGGCTTAAAGCGGTTTCATGAATTATACGCTCAGTATATGGAGACCAATAAAGAAGTGCGTCGTTTGGCTTTGCTCAACTCTAGTGTTCGTGCCGTTAATCTTGCTAGCACCAAGGGACGTGAAGCGTCTGAAAAAGCGATGGCTGATTTACAGCTGTTGATTGATAAAAATGAGAAAGAGTATCACGCATTAGCTGGTGTTGATAAGGGGGTGAACAAAATAGGTGAAGTGAATATGACCCCAGCGCAACTCAAATCTTTGCTGGTTTCAGCAGAAAATGTGCGAAATTCCGCTTTTGCTAACCGTTTACTGATTGATATTTCTCGAACTGAAAAAAGTCTGATCCTGACGAAAGATGACACTGAGATGGAAGGCTATGCCCGAAGCATTCAAGACTTAGATAAGCGGTTGTTGGCGCGTATTGCCAAAGTAGAGATGAATGCTGATGCAACCGACAGAATGTATATCGAGAATTTTAAGAGTTCCTATACAACTTATATGAAAGTTAATCAACAAGTGATTGATATTTCAAAAGAGAATGGAAATGTCAAAGCCTTTAATTTAGCGATGGGTAAGGGGCTTGAGTTATTAAAACAAGCTGAACAAGCGATGATTGACATCGCGGATCGTAACAATAACGACATGGCTGTGCAATCGAAAGAAACGGATGAACAATATGCAGAGGCGCGAACGACAACCATTGGTTTGGTCATTGGTTCATTGATCATCGGTGTCTTAATGACGATTTTCCTTGTGCGTTCAATTATTGGTTCATTGAATAATTTCGTTAGTACGATTAAAGAAATTGAAGAAAAAGGTGACTATTCGCGTCGTGTAGAGATTAAAGCGCAGGATGAGATAGGCATTGCGGGTGAAGCATTAAATTCCATGTTGCAGACCTTGCAGGATGTGATTGTTGAAACACGCAATGTCACGCAGGCAGGTGCTGAAGGTAATTTCTCAGCACGTTTTGTTCGTTTGTTTGCAGGCGATCCAGACCAGATTCGTATTGCGGTGAACGACATGATGGAAGCCAACCAAGCGGTGATTCGTGATTTGGTTGAGGTGGCATCTGCCATGGGACGCGGTGATTTAACCGTAGGCTTGCGAGCACAGTATTTGGGTGACTTCTCCGTCATTCAAGAGGGTATGGAAGAAGCATTATCGGCACTCAATGCGACTTTGGGACAAACAGCACAAGTGGTTGAACAGGTCGCACAATCTGCCGACCAAGTGCGTGCCTCGTCACAAAACTTAGCCTCTAATTCCGAAGAGCAATCCTCAGCGGTAGAAGAGATCACTGCCAGCCTAGAAGAAACCGATTCACAAGTAAAAGCCAATAATGAAGGCGCACGAGCGGCAAATCAATTGGTGGTTGAAACGGCTAAGGTTGCCAATCAAGGGCAAACCAAGATGGAGGGTATGGTTGCCGCGATGGGAGCCATCAATGAATCTTCACAAAACATTGCTAAAATCATTAAGGTTATTGATGAAATTGCCTTCCAGACGAATTTGCTTGCCTTAAATGCGGCGGTTGAAGCGGCGCGTGCAGGTCAGCATGGCAAAGGCTTTGCCGTGGTGGCTCAGGAAGTACGTAACCTAGCGGCACGTTCGGCTAAGGCGGCGCGTGAGACCGCTGAGTTGATTGAAGACGCAGGTAATCGAGTGGCTGAAGGGGTTGCCATTGCAGGTGAAACCCGTGACGCATTGGATATGATTATGATCAATGTGGTTAAAGTACGTGATTTCGTGGCTGAAATTGCCACGGCTTCTGAAGAGCAAGCGCGTGGTGTGGGTCAAATCTCGATTGCCATGGAAGAGGTGGCAAAAGGCGCACAAGAGTCTTCTCAGCAATCAGAGGAAATGGCTTCTGCGGCAGATGAGTTGAGTAATTTGACGGCACAGTTGAACGCAGAGTTGTCAAAATTCGAGTTGACTTCTGGCGCGGGGCGCACGTCAATGGCAATGGGGCATCAAGTCGGGTCACGTAAGCCAAAAGCCATTGTGCATACGGTGAAGAAAACGGTAAAGGCACCGATTAAGACGGTCGCAAAACCTGAGCCTAAGGATGTGTTACCCTTAGATCAAGATGAGCGTGGTTACGGATTTTTTTAACAAGTTGGTTTGGTTAACAGGGTTCAATGTTTGTCTTTGGACAATGGATGTGGGTTAGTGATTTTTTGAACAAGGAAAGGGAGAAGCCAAATGGCAAAGAAAGTGATGATTGTTGATGACTCAGTCATGATGCGTACGGTAATCAAAAACTTGGTTGCCAGTGATCCACGATTAACGGTGGTCGCTTTTGCATCGAATGGTAAGGAGGCATTGAACGAGCTGTCTGCCAACTCAGATTTAGATCTGATTTTGTTGGACATCGAAATGCCAGAGATGGATGGTTTGGAATTTTTACGTCATGCGCGTTTGCGTTGTCGTGCCAAGATCATTATTTTGTCGTCTGTGGCATTAAATGGTTCACCTAATGCGGCAAAAGCGCGTGAGCTAGGTGCGGATGCCATTGTGACCAAGCCGTCAGGTGCAGTCTCTTTCGACCTTGCTGAAAAGCGTGGCAGTGAGTTATTTACGACCATTGAACGCGTCTTGGGTTTATAAGCGTTAAAATGGTTAACTGACTAACCGATGATTGAGACCTGATCTTTTCTGCAACTGGTTTGCACTGAGTGAGGGTCTTTATCGCGCTCATTTGCCCGTGTTTTTTTGAGAGGATTCAGAGCCTAAGCGTTCCTGAGAAAAAATATCGTCAAATGAGTTGTCGTAGCAAAAGCGAATTGAATTAGGATGTGTCATGTCTGAACTAGATGATTTTTGGACGCTATACGCGGTTGAAGGGCGAGACTCTTTAGATGTTGTTGAAGAAAGCCTATTGGCATTAAGTGCGCAACCTGATGCCAAAGAGGTAATTGGACGACTCTTCCGCTCAATGCACACCTTTAAGGGCAACTCACGCATGATGGGGTTGAGCAACATCGAAAAACTGGCACATGTTACTGAAGACATGATTGGTTTGGTGCGTGATTATGGCGTTGCCCTCGATAAAGAAATGCTCGACCTGTTGATTGAAACCAGCGATATGTTTCGTGACATGGCAGAAGATGCCATATCACATCAGCGAGACGTTTCTGAAACCATGGGTGCTGACTTGTATCTCAAACTCACCAGCCTGTATCAGTTGCGTTTTGCGGCTAAAACGGCTTCCAACGAGGTAAGCACAACTTCGGAAACACAAGGCGCGTCAGCTCAAGAGACAGCTAACACCCTTGACCTTCCTGCCAGTGAATCAGTGATGTCTGCCGTTCCCGTTGATCTTCATGCCTCAATAACGGTGAATGAACAGGATGAGGTTCTGCCTGAGCAAGTCGTGGATGTTGAAGCAGTCACAGCGCGTGATGAGTTACAAGCTGACGAACCACAAGC
>CAZLOM010000038.1:0-8871 GCA_964561185.1 uncultured Piscirickettsiaceae bacterium | reverse complement strand
ACAAGCTGACGAACCACAAGCGATTCTGTTCGACCCCATTGACACCAGCAGTCTTGCTAATGATCCCGTGTATCGGGAAATTTTCTTCAGTTTGGCAGAGGAAATTCTAGCCGAATTGACCAACACCCTCTTAGGGTTTGAGGCAGATGAAAGCAAAGCCAGAGAGGCGTTTACCGCCGAATTGGAAAGACTGATCTTTGCCAGTGAGCAAATCGGAATGACCTTGTGGTGTGGGATGACCAATGAGTTGCGTCAACGCTTAGATCAGCAACCACCGAAAGACGTTTTGTTGATGGCAGTAGAGCACTTGAGCCATCAATATGAAATGGACAAAAAGGCTTCCCATCAGACTTCGGTGGTGCAGACACCTATCGCAACAGAAGAAGATCATCGCGTACAGATGAGAGCTTTTTTTGCGGAAATGGGTAGGCTCGTTCAACAATTCACAGAAATGACGGACGCGTCACAAAAGCAACTGATGAGTGACGACAGTGCTGTTTCTGCGCTGATGCAAGCGTTGGCAGTGGTGAGAGGGTTACTTGAACCCTTGGGTTATGTGCGTTTGCTAGAGGTAATTGATCAGCTCAGTGCCTTAGCCAAAACCACTGAAGCCGAAGTATTACTGAGAGTCTTTCCGCGTTATGAATTTCAAGTATATGAGGGCTTGGCACAGATTCAAAACCTAGAATTACCAGAGGATCACGACATTCCTTTTAACGCTGTTGCGCATCTCGGTTATTGGTGTGCTGACAAGGCGTTTGAGACCCTAATCAATCTATCAGAAATGACCCGTGATTTACAGACGGATAAGTCTTTGATTCCACAAGCCGTGCCTGACATTAAGTTCATGTTGACCAGCTTGCATTATGCGGCACAATACTACTCATTGGGTAGCGCGAGTCATTTGAGTTTGGCTCTGGTCGATTTGTTTGAACGCGTGCGTCAAGGTGCCTTACCGCCTGATGCGATTCTCTTGCACATCACCAAGTCCTTTGTGGAAGACATGGAGATTGTGTTAAATTCCGTGGCATCAGGGCATACCCCCGATATGGCACACATTGAGGGTTTACTCAATAAAGCGGCAACGGCGACTTTTGAAACCCAAGGTAATGTTTCTGCCGCCAGTATCGAAGCAAGACTATCACTCCCTAAATCCTTCCATAAGGTTTTGACACCAGAAAGCGTTGACGTGGCGATTGCCGCTTTGGACGCTGGCGAGTTGTTCTATATTATCCGCGCTGACTTAGACCAGTATGCGGATGTGGCAGAGCATTTCCTTGCGTGGGTGCATTCTGGTGTGGTGAAAGTCATCAGCAATGTCACGGTACTGCGTGGACATCGTACGGTATTTGATTTTTTGGTGTCTGCCCGTTTAGATCGAAGTGCGATTATTTCAGCCTTGACCTCTTTAGACCCAAACAGTAAGGCGCTGACGCTAGAATTGGTTCTGAAAGACCGTAAGTATGAAGAGACTAAGGTACAGCGTCAAGCGCAACCCTCATCCTCTGTTGGGATGGGGCAATCAGCCAATACGATGCGTGAGAGTGACCTAGTCAGCATGAGCATCAATACGCGCATGATGGACAATATTGGTGAGCTGGTTACGTCTCAGGGAATTGTAAATCATCTGGTTACGAGTATTGCCGACATTGATTTGATGAGCATTTTAGAGGATCAAATGCGTGTGGCTGGTGGGGATTGGAAAAAAGCACGTGTGTCGATGCGTTTGTTTATGGAGCATTGGATGGTGCAGTTTGAGCAACTCAAGCAAACCAATGCCAAAATGAGCGGTATGCTGGAAAGTTTGCAAGAGGATGCGTTGCAATTGCGCGTGCGTCCAGCGGTAACACTGATGAAGCCAATGGAAGCCTTTGTGACTGATCTTGCGGGTATGTGCCTGAAAAAAGTCTCTTTAAGCCTATTAGGCGATAAAGAAATGCTCGATGCAGATCTTCTGGAGCAGTTAAAATCACCGATGCGCTCCTTGATTGCCTTTATGATTACCCAAAGCATTCAATCGCCTGAGGCACGTATTACCGAAGGCAAATCAGGCGTAGCAAACATTCGTATCGCCTTGCGCAAATACAATGATCGGGTTGAAGTGGATGTCCGTGATGATGGCATAGGCTTGTATCTACCCAATATTGAAGCACGCATGGCACAACTGGGTTGGTCTCAGGTTGAACCCTGTACCGCAGTGTTACGTCGAGGGTTTGGGAGTATCCTTAACCCCGATGCTTCTGATCCTAGCGGTGTTGATCTGTCAAGTATTGCCGATGACCTGCGCTTGCAGGGCGGAAATTTGGTGGTGCGCAATCTGGAGCAGGGGGGATTGTTGGCTAAAATCAGTTTACCCCTAGCGATGCTGGTGCAAGAAGGCATGGTTGTCAGGGTTGGTGCTGTGCATTATGTGGTGCCGATTGAGGGGATTCGCCGTATTGTTCGCCCTGATGTGGATCGTCTGATGGATGTCTCTGCCGAAGGCGGTCAGCGATTATTAAAACTGGATGAAGGGAATATCATTGCCATTGCGCAATTGATGAAATCGAATCAGTTTGAAGCCACATCACGAGAAGATGCGCAAAGCGCATTGCAAAAAACACCTTCTCCTCATGATGAAGAGACGCGTCGTATTTTTGTGATTGTTGAGAAGCAAGGGGTGCGCATCGCGCTTGAAATTGATGAGTTGCTGGGGCAACAACAGGTATTGGTGCGTCCTTTATTAGGCTACCTATCGGGCATTCGAGGGGTGAGTGGTTGTGCCTTATTGGGCAGTGGTGAAGTCGGCATGGTCGTTGATGTGGGTTATTTGGTCGCCGACACGGATGAAGTATAAGCAAAACGAAGCATACAAACAGGACTAAGAAGACATGGAGCAAATGATTTTATCACCCAAATTGCGTATGCTGGGTGTAACGGACAAACAAGGTCATCTGATTGATGTCAATGATGAGTTTATTCAGGTGTCTGGTTTTTCCCGAGAAGAGTTGTTGGGTAAGACTTGTCAGCTGGTGCGTCATCCTGATGTGCCAGAAGTGATCTTTGAGGATATGTGGCAAACGATTCTTGATGGACAGGTGTGGAGCTTTCCCATTAAAAACAAAACCAAGTCAGGTCAGTGCTATTGGGTCGTGGTGAGTGTGCTACCTGTTTTTGATGGGAAAGATCAGTTGACAGGCTTTTGTTCAGCACAAGCACCAGCCTCAGAAGCAGAAATTCAGTTTGCTGAGTCGGCTTATCAAGCCTTAACGCAAGGAAACGCTAAGGTAGAGCGAGGCTGTTTTTATCACTTATCCGTGACGACACAACTCAAAAAATCGGTTTGGTCGCAAAGCAATCTCAAAGGGCGTTGGCTATTGATACTCTTGCTGACAAGCCTGTTACCAATCATGCTAACAGGGGTCATGATCGGCTTTTCTGCGATTCACTGGCTGGTGTCTGTGTTGATGGCGTTGGGATTCTCTTTCTTAGCCTATCGCTTCTTGCTCAGTGATGTCCTCAATCCCGTACAAGAGCTGGCGCAGATTGTTAAGCAGGTGTCGGAGACAGGGGAACTCCATCATACGACCTATTCATTGAGTCTGTTGCGCCAAGATATGCTTGGTGAGACCTTCCGCTCAACCCAACAGTTGATCAATATGACACACGTACATCTGGTCAGAATGCACAAACTCATTCAGCGTTCTAAGGCATATCGCTTTGAGAATCAAACGCATATCATGATGCGTGGCGATTATGACTTGGTCAATCAAGGGTTAATGCAGCTCTTAGCCGTTCAGTCAGAACGTATTGACGTGTTATCGGAGTTTGCGGTTCATCTGGCGCAGGGTAATTTTAAGCATCGTGTGCAATCACCATCAGGCGATACCGTCAATGTGTTAGAACGTATTCTCAACCATGCGATGAGTTCTTTTGATCATAGCTTTAGCCAACTCACCCAGATTATCCAAGATTTATCGCATGGCGTGTTTCATTCGCGCGTGAACATTTCCCAAGTCTCGGAAGGGGATGTGCGCGTTATTTCTGAAGCCTTGAATAAAACCCTAACACAACTTGATCGTTTTGCGAGTGAAACGCTACGTGTGACTTCTGCCATGGCAGTGTCTAATTTGGATGTACGTTTTGCTGAAAACTTTGAGGGAGAGTTACAACTTATCTCACGGGCATTCAACCTAACGCTTGACAACATTGCCACCCTCATTGCGCAGGTAAACTATGTGTCTCAGGTGGTATTCAGTGATGCTCAAAAAATGACCATCGACTCCAAGCATCTGTTTGAAGAAAGTCAAGGGCAGAGCAATTCCTTAGAAGTGACGGCAACCAATATGGAAAAAATGATTTTGGTGTTGCAGAAAAATTCTGAAATTGCTGATCAAGCAAACCATCTGGTGAAAGAAGCCAATCATGAGGTGACTCAAGGGGTTGATGTGATGCACGCCACCGTATCCGCCATGCAGTCATTAGAAGTCTCGAGCAATAAAATTGCGGAAATTGTGGGCTTGATTGAAGGCATTGCTTTTCAAACCAACCTCTTAGCCATCAACGCGGCTGTGGAAGCGGCGCGATCAGGTGAGCATGGGCGTGGTTTTGCTGTGGTTGCGGGGGAAGTGCGTAATTTGGCGTTGAAATCCTCCGATTCAGCAAAAGACATCAAGCATTTAATCAGCACCATTGTTCAGCAGGTTGCCCATACCACCTCGCAAGTCAATCAAGCTGGGGATGCTTTCGAGCGGATTACTCAATCCATTACTGAGTCGAGTGGCATGGTGTCAGAAATTGCCAAGCGAAGTAACAGTCGTGAACGAGGTTTTGATAATGTGTCACAAGCCATTGTTGAAATGGGCATGATTGCTCACCAATCGAATCAACTGATGAATGTTGCCGCTACCTCCGCAAAAGGATTGATGGAGCAGGCTCAGGTCTTGTCGATACAAGTCAGCCGTTTTGTGCTACCCAGAGAGCAAGACGATGAGCTTTATGAACTCATCAAAAGCGGGCATGATGATCTGTTGTTATTAAGTGAGTATCTTAAAACATGGTTTATTGCCATTATGCTGGCAGGCAGTATTACCGATGATCAACAGCGCGTGGAGCACAAGCGTAAAATTCACCAACTTTATGCCAAAATTGAAACATGGTTAGCGAAAACACGACCAACCTACGGCATATTGGAAAGTTTTAGAGAGTTAGAAGGGCGGATGAAAAACTGTGCTGCGCTGATGGATTCAGTGGTAGATCAAGCGTTTTATCAGGTCTTGGATCGAGTCTTTAATAGCTTTGATGCTATGTTGATTTGTTTGCCAAAATTACGTCATGAGGTGCTTGAGGCGAACTTGAGTCCTGTTATTTTGGATTAGGCGTAACCAAGGTTAATGCGTACAATTGAGGCATAATGCGTTATTGTATGCTATTGGTGTTGTGTCGTGATAGTCACCTTGTAATCGGATGGGAAATAAAATGCATATTTTGGGTATTGGACGCTTGTCTGACAAGGATGAGTTAGCACTTGAGCAGATTCGCTTGTGGATTTATGATACGGCAGGAATGCACTATCCCGAAAAAAAATATGAAATGTTGGCGCAGCGTTTAATGAATGTAGCGACCAAATTTGGTTTTAGCAGTTTGGCTGAATTGAATGATGCGCTGCACGGTGTTGCGGGATATGATCTTAGATTGGCTGTTTTACATTCCGCTTCAACCAATCACACCTATTTTTATCGTGAAGAAGGTGTATTGCTCTATTTTAGAGATAAGGTATTGCCCACACTCCCTCAGCAGGGTAAATTACGAATCTGGTCTGCGGCGACATCTACAGGTGAGGAAGCCTATACGCTTGCTATTTTACTCACGGAATTGTTTGGGGCAGAAGCGGCTAATCGGGTTTCGTTTTTAGGTACCGATATTTCTCAGTCAGTGATTAGCCATGCCGAACAAGGCATTTATGATGTTTCACGCTTACAGTATTTACCTAAGCACTTGTTGCCACGCTATTTTCAATACGCGGGCTTGAGTCAATTTAAGATACATGATCGTATTCAAAAAATGGTCATCTTTCGACGTTTGAATCTCATGTCCGCGCCTTATCCCTTCCGAAGCCAATTTCATGCTGTTTTTTGTCGTAATGTGCTGTATTATTTTGACAAAGAAGATCAGCTACGTGTTGTAGAGAGCTTATATGATGTGACCTTGCCTGGAGGGTGGTTGTTTACCAGTGTGACAGAAAGTTTGCGCGATATGCCAACCCGTTGGCTATTGATAGAGCCCGGTGTGTATCGAAAAATGGAAGGAACGGTTTGATGAATGCAAAAGAGTTTTTAGCTTATTTCACGCAATCAATGGGTGCATTGATGATGTTTGCCTTTGATTTAGAAAGTGAATCTGGTAAAGCTCAGTTTTTAGCGCATATTGCTGAAATGAAGCAGATGACCCTCTCTCAAGGCTATGTGCGTTTGGCTGAGGATATTGATGCCTTGCGTATTGTGGCTGATAATCAGGATGTGATGAAGCAACAGGCACTATTGAGAACGCTAGAGTTAGTCATTTATGAGCAGTTAGCCGCTATTCAAGAAGTGGATGGCAGTGAAACTGGAGCCTTGGCGTTACAACAGCCAGCCTCTATATTGTTTCTATGGGCAAGCGAAAACCTCTTAGATAATTTGTTAACCCTATCTGAGCTCATGAAACAGGTAAAATATGCTCACGAAGCGGTTGATGTACCAAAGTTGGTGACACAGCTGGCATCCTTGCTTAAGTACATCTATTATGGCTGTAAGCATTACTCACTAGATACTGCGGCACAGTTAGCCATGGCGTTGTATGACTTGTTTGATCGTTCGTTAGGGGCGAATGGTCAGCTGGATATGTTGATTGTTAATATGACGCAACAGTTTGCCGCAGAGCTGAATGTCATTATTTGTGAAATCGAAGAGGGCGAGCAACCTGACTTAGCAACGATGCAAGATCTGCTGACTCAAGCACCAGATGTTACCTTTATTGCTCAAGGTAAGAAAACCGCAGGTCAAATTGGCATGTTGGTGGGCCTACCCGAAGGTTTTTTGCGTGTCTTAACACCAGAGTCTGTCGAAGCCATTGGGCGCGTAAAATCCGAAGGCTTAACCCTCTATATCATTCATGCGCAAATGAATGAAAATGAATCTGCTGATATTGCTTTTCTAACATGGATCAGTCAAGGGCATACCCGCGTGATCAACAGTGTCACGGATCAATCAGGGGTTGCCTTGTTTGATTTATTGATTAGTTCAAAATTAGGTACTGAGGAAATCATACAAGGTTTAGTCACCATTGGAGCAGAGTATCAACTAACCGATTGGCGCGCGAGCATCAGCACCAAATAACTTGCCATAGCATCCTAGCATCCTGTAAAATTCTAGCATGAAGCGGTTTAGGTTGCCGTGTGTGTAATCTAGAGAAATGTTGGAGCTAAGGGCGAGACAAATGACAAAAAAAATTGTATTGGTCGATGATAACCAGATTGTATTAGACTTGCATAGCATTATGTTAGGACAGATGTCTGGGGTTGAAGTCGTTTTGTTTACGAAAGCGAAAGATGCGTTGGTTTATGTAGGCAAGCATCCTGTTGACTTAGTCATCACTGATTTAATGATGCCAGAGATGAGTGGCTTGACCTTTATTACCGAGTTAAAGAAATTGAACCCATCTGTGAAGATCGTGGCAATTTCAGGCGATGGTGTCTTAGCATCAGAACATCATCTGCTCGATGAGGCGTTGAATCTTGGCGCGACCTATATCATGGCGAAGCCTTATTCCATGCACGCCTTACAGGCTAAAATCATGCAGGCGTTAAATGCTTAATGCGATGGTATGTCTGCTTAATTGTGGGTTATATCCGTCATGCTATTCTTAATTTCCCCCGCTAAAACGCTCGATATGGACAGTCAAAGTCCAATCGCGGCATTTTCTCAACCACAATGGCAGGTGCAAACTGAACAGTTGTTAAGCTGTTTGCAGGGTTATTCTGCCACTGAGTTAAGCGAGTTGATGGGAATTTCTCCCAAACTGGCAGTCTTGAATTATCAGCGTTATCAGTCCTTGTCTTTTCCTTTTAGCCAACAAAATGCCAAACAAGCCATTTTCGCCTTTCATGGCGAGGTGTATGAGGGGTTGTCTGCTGAAACGCTATCGGTTGAGCAGATCGCTTATTTGCAGAAGCATTTGTGGATTCTGTCGGGGTTGTATGGACTGCTGAAACCCCTAGACTTGATGCAAGCCTATCGCTTAGAAATGGGAACAAAATTAGCAACCAGTCGCGGTCGTGATTTGTATGAATTTTGGGGCGATTTGTTGCGTGATGCGCTGGTGCAACAGCTTGCCGAAGAGGGTCATCCCGTGATTGTGAATTTGGCATCCACTGAGTACGCCAAGTCAGCGAAGCTCTCTACCGTGCCTTATCGTGTCGTTACGCCCATCTTTCAAGATGAAAAAGCAGGGGCATTTAAGACGATTAGTTTTTATGCTAAAAAAGCGCGTGGTATGATGGTAGGCTATGCCGCGCAACACGCCATCAGCGATGTTGAATCCTTGAAACAGTTTGATGCTGATGGTTATGTCTATTGCGAGTCGTGCTCAAGCGCAGATCAATGGGTGTTTAGACGCAGTGTCATTCACTAATGCTTGTCACTAATGCTTGGTTGCCCTAAATAGGGGGCGTACAAGGTTTCCGTCTCACCAACTTAAACATTTCTTCGCACGAGCGCACACTGTCCTCTAGGTTAACTGAATATATATGTCAACTAATGTGTCAACTAATGTGTCAACTAATATGTCAACTAATATGCCAACTAATATGCCAACTAATGTGTCAACTAATGTGTCAATCAACAATAGTACCAC
>CAZLOM010000037.1:0-16071 GCA_964561185.1 uncultured Piscirickettsiaceae bacterium | reverse complement strand
AAAGCCACGATCACAGCATCACAAGCGATGATCTGCTCTGTGCCTTCAACCACTTCCGCCATACGACGACCCGAGGCATCAGGCGCACCTAAGCGCGTTTCAGCAACCTTAATCCCTTCTACCTTGCCATTACCGATCACTTCAATCGGCATACGGTTAAAGACGAATTGAACGCCCTCTTCCTTCGCATTAGCCACTTCTTTACGCGATCCCGGCATGTTTGCTTCATCACGACGATACACACAATAGACTTCATCCGCCCCTTGGCGAATGCTGGTACGGGTACAGTCCATCGTGGTATCACCACCACCAAGCACCACAACGCGCTTACCTTTCATATCAATGAAGTCATCGGCTGATTTCTCAAACCCCAGCAAGCGATTGACGTTGGCAATCAAGAAATCCAACGCCTTGTAAACGCCTGCTAGGTCTTCACCTGCAAAGCCACCCGCCATCGCATTGTAAGTCCCCATGCCCAAATAGACAGCATCGTAATCGCGCTCTAAGTCTGCAAAACTGACATCCGAACCTACGTTCACGCCTAAACGGAACTCAACGCCCATATGCTCTAACAAGCCACGACGGTATTTCACCACTTCTTTTTCTAGCTTGAAGGGTGGGATGCCAAAGGTTAGAAGACCACCAATCTCAGGGTGACGGTCAAATACCACGGCTTTCACGCCATTACGCGCCAAAATATCTGCCGCCGCTAACCCTGCTGGACCAGCCCCCACAATCGCTACTTTCTTGCCAGTCGCGGTGACATGACTCATGTCAGGTTTCCAGCCAGACTGAATCGCGGTATCGGTGATGTATTTCTCAACCGCACCAATGGTCACTGCACCAAAGTTGGTATCATTGAGGGTACAAGCCTGCTCACACAAGCGATCTTGTGGGCAAACACGACCACACATTTCTGGCAATGAGTTGGTTTGATGCGAAAGCTCTACCGCTTTCATCACATTCCCTTCCGCAACCAGTTTTAACCAGTTAGGGATGTAGTTATGAACAGGACAAGCGTGCTCACAGTAAGGATTACCGCAATGCAAACAGCGGTCTGCTTGAATTTTGGCATGTTCAGCATCAAAACTCTTATAAATCTCACCAAACTGTTGGCTACGTTCTTGTGCTGGTAGTTTTGGTGGATCAGTACGATCCACTTTCAAAAAAGTATCTGGACTTGGCATTGTTCTTCTTCCTTCTTAGTGCGTTTTGCTGAATAGGTCAAGCAATCGATCTAACCCGATGGCACGAGACTTCACCAGCCAGAACTTACCCACTTCACCCGTAAAATTAGCCAACAGACGTTCAGCCGTTGCTGAACCTGTTTTCTCATGGTATTCCTTCAACAAAGACTTGAGGTAATGACGATAAGATTGCGTTTCTTCGGTGTCAATACGGCAGAACTCAACCATCTCAGCGTTAATACGGTCAGGGACTTGGTTGGCTTCATCAAATAAGAACGCCATACCGCCTGACATACCAGCACCGAAGTTTACCCCTGTCTTACCAAGCACCACCACGGTACCACCAGTCATGTATTCACAACCATGATCACCAACCCCTTCGAGTACCGCAATCGCGCCAGAGTTACGCACCCCGAAACGCTCACCACCCGTACCATATGCGAAGAGTTTGCCGCCCGTTGCACCATACAAACAGGTATTACCGACAATAGGCGTTTCACGTGGAACAAAAGCCGATGCTTTTGGTGGCACAATCACGATTTCGCCACCCGCCATACCTTTACCCACGTAATCGTTGGCATCACCTTCGAGATGAAGATTCAAACCACCCGCATTCCATACCCCAAAACTCTGACCAGCAACCCCCGTTAATTTCAAGGTAATTGGCATGTCATTCATACCGTGATTGCCATAGCGTTTGGCAATTTCACCCGATAACCGCGCTCCGATGGAACGACCCGTATTCTTCAAGTGGAAATGGAAAGTACCACCTGTTTTCGCAGAGATCGCAGGTAAAACCTGTTGAACCATCTGTTCAGCTTGATCGCCTTTATCCCACGGATGATTACGTTGACCATTACTCAAATGCGGCTTGTCTTTACTGATGCCCGCATCGGTTAGAATTTTACTGAAATCAAGCTGACGTTGTTTTTTCGTCACGCCTTCAATCACTTCCAACAAATCTAAACGACCGACTAAGTCTTCCAACTTAGCAACCCCCAACTCCGCCATCAACTCGCGTGTTTCTTCTGCCACAAATTGGAAGTAGTGCATCACCATTTCTGGCAAGCCAATAAAATGTTCTTTACGTAGGCGTTCGTTTTGTGTTGCCACACCGACCGCACAGGTATTTAAATGGCAGATACGCAAGTATTTACAACCCAATGCGATCATGGGCGCAGTACCAAAACCAAAGGTTTCCGCGCCTAAAATCGCCGCTTTAATCACGTCCAAACCCGTTTTTAACCCACCATCGGCTTGTAGGATAATCTTGTCACGTAGATCGTTAGCACGTAATACTTGATGCGCTTCAGCGACCCCCATTTCAAATGGGTTGCCTGCATACTTCACCGAAGTGATCGGTGAAGCCCCTGTACCACCGTCATAACCTGAAATGGTAATCAAATCAGCATACGCCTTAGCCACCCCAGCCGCAATTGTTCCAACCCCAGGTTCAGCAACCAGCTTCACCGACACGAGAGCTTCTGGATTCACCTGTTTCAAGTCGTAAATCAACTGAGCCAAATCTTCAATAGAATAAATATCATGATGCGGTGGCGGAGAAATCAAGGTTACACCAGGTACCGCATGACGCAAACGACCAATGGTTGCATCGACTTTTGCCCCCGGTAACTGACCACCCTCTCCAGGTTTCGCTCCCTGAGCTACCTTAATCTGTAGCACTTCAGCGTTCACCAGATAATGAGGCGTTACGCCAAAACGTCCAGACGCAATCTGCTTGATCTTAGACATTTTAACCGTGCCAAAACGCGCTGGGTCTTCACCACCCTCACCCGAGTTAGAACGACCACCTAAACGGTTCATTCCTTCGGCTAAGGCTTCGTGTGCTTCTGGCGATAACGCGCCAAGAGAAATCCCAGCCGAATCAAAACGCTTCAAAATGGCTTCTAACGGCTCAACCTCATCCACCGACAAGGCTTGACCTGCTGGCTTAACCTTCCACAAGTCACGTAACACCATCGGACGACGGTTATTCACCAAATCAGCAAAACGATTGTAGGCAGAACGATCTCCCTGTTGACAAGCATCACGCAAGGCATTGACCACATCAGGGTTAAAGGCATGTGCTTCGCCGTTATAGACATACTTTAACACACCACCTTGATTGATGCTCTTGCGTGGGTTAAAGGCATCTTTCGCTAACAAGGCTTGATCCGCTTGTAGATCATCGAATTGTGTACCTGCAATACGCGATAGGGTTCCCGTGAAACACAGATCAACAATCTCATCACTCAAGCCCACGGCTTCAAAGAGTTGTGCGCCACGGTAAGAAGCGATGGTTGAAATCCCCATCTTCGACATGATCTTAAATAACCCCTTATCAATCCCTTTACGGAAATTGTAGAGATATTTCGACAAGCTCTTAGCATTGTCCAACTCTTTGCTACGGTATAAGTCAGCAATGGCTTCATACGCCAAATAAGGATAAACCGCTGTTGCCCCATAACCAAACAATACCGCGAAATGATGTGGGTCTCTTGCGGTTGCCGTATCCGCAATAATATTCGCATCACAACGCAAGCCTGCTTTGATCAAACGATGATGCACCGCGCCCGTTGCTAACAAAGCGTGAATGGTTAATTGACCCTCTTTAATGCCATTATCAGACAATACCAACAAGGTTTTCCCTGCTTGAACTGCCGCTACGGCTTTATCGGTCAAATGACGAACAGCGGTTTCTAACCCGATAGCAGGATCATAATGTAAACTTAACAACTCATGCTGATAATCGGCATCTGTCATTGCTAACAATTGATCAAATTGACTGGGCGATAAAATCGGTGAGGTTGCTTCTAAACGACGTGCATGTTCTTGTGTTTCTTCAAACACATTCATCTCACCACCAAAGCAGACGTTTAATGACATGACAATCGCCTCACGTAACGGATCAATCGGTGGATTCGTTACCTGTGCAAATACTTGACGGAAGTAATCGTACAAAGGACGCACTTTTTCAGACAACACAGCAAATGGCGCATCATCGCCCATCGAACCTGTTGCTTCTTGTCCGTCTTCTGCCATCACACGAATGACTTGATCGCGTTCTTCAAAAGAAACTTGGAAATACTTTTGATAGGTTAACGCATTGTCATCGTCTAGGGTGAGTAAATCTGCATCCCCTTCAGGATTACCCTCTAAACGCATATAACCAGCATCTAGCCATTGACGATAGGGTTGACGTACTTTCAAACGGTCGTCCAACTCAGCTGGACGTAACAACTCACCTGTTGCCAAATCCACAGCCATGACCTGTCCCGGTTTCAAATGACCTTTCTCAACCACTTCTTCTGGCGCGTAGTCATAAACACCGATCTCAGAAGCAAAGGTAATATGACGATCTTTCGTAATCACATAACGGGTGGGACGTAGACCATTACGGTCAACCGCACACACTGCGTGCTTCCCTGTATTGATCACGATACCCGCTGGACCATCCCATGCTTCCATATGCATTGAGTTGAACTCGAAGAAAGCGCGTAAGTCAGGGTCAATATGAGGAACATTCTGCCATGCGGGTGGGATCATCAAACGCAAGGCACGGAATTCATCCATATCGCCCATCATCAAGACTTCTAACATATTATCTAAGCTATTAGAGTCAGAACCTGTTTGAGAAACGATAGGCGTTAGGCTTTGTAATTCAGGAACAAGCGATGTTTGGAATTTATTCGCACGCGCCAATGCCCAATTACGATTACCACGAACCGTATTTAACTCGCCATTATGTGCTAAGAAACGGAAAGGTTGTGCCAAACGCCACTGTGGCAAGGTATTGGTACTGAAACGCTGATGATAAGAACAAGAAGAAGAAGCAAAACGTTCATCATTCAAATCTACATAATAAATTGGTAATTCACGCGGCATGACCAAGCCTTTGTAGGCGATCAATTGGCTGTGCATTGAGGCAATATAAAAGACTTCATCCTTGGCTTCTACTGCCATTTCTGCCTGACGACGCGCCACAAATAACGCGCGGTTAAAATCTGCCTCTGTCATGCCTTCTGGCGCATTGACGAATACCTGCTCAATATCAGGTTCCATGCCTGCCGCTTGTGCGCCAAGACAAGTTGAGTTGACGGGGACTTTACGCCAACCCGCAATACTCAAGCCTTTTCCTGTCAAAGCAGACTCAATGGCAGAAATACCATCAGAACGCTTATCCGCTTGCTTATTGAGAAATACCATTCCCACAGCGTACAAGTTGTTTAACGTGAAACCTTGATCTCGCGCTTCTGACTGGAAAAACGCATCGGGCTTTTTCAATAATAAACCGCAACCATCTCCCGTACAGCAGTCTGCCGCCACACCACCACGATGCGTCATACGAGATAATGATTGAATCGCGGTTTCAACCAACCAATGACTCGGCTGATCATCCATCTGGGCGATCAAACCAAACCCACAGTTTTCCTTCTCAAAGGAAGGATCATACAGACCTTGTAAGCGATTTAATTCGTTCATGCGTTTTTCCTAACAAAGCTAATCATTTTTATCGCCAGCAAAAATTTTGGGCAAATGGTTAGGAATTATAGCATCAAAAAAGATTATGCGTCAATACACGACTTAACTCAATGATTATTAAACCATTTACCTTTAGTTTGTCATCGTATCTGTCACCTTAGCGATCCCAACATCAGGTGGCGGGACATCAGCAGAGGCAGGAATTTCAATCAATTCAAATGCAAGGGTAGGAAAATCATCCACCAATCCCTCACCCTCTTCTAAAGCATTCTCATTATCTGCATCATAAAACCAGCGAATCACCACATCGGTACGATTATACTGCTCACTTAATAAAGTCAATAAATCAAAAATTTGCTTCGCCGTGCTTGAATTAAAATACACCAAGTGAAATGAACAAGTCACCTTAACAGGTAAGCTAGGTTGTGCTAGAAATGCTGTCAGCCAGTCCATGATCGGTTGATAAAAACGAAAACTGTTCTCAGGATAACATTTTCCTTTGAAACTCATTTCACCGATTTCATTTAACTGCACCTCAGGGGTGTAATCAGTAGCTGAAACAAAGAGAGTTGTTAACGCCATCCTCAATCCTTTACCTAATCGCCATCATAAGAAACACTTGTCTGCTTCTTCGTATTTCAATACTAAGATTGCTTGAAATTACTCTACATCCGAAGCAATCAACTCCACAGAAAGACCAGGGAAATCCTCTATAAACTCCTCTCCTGCCTCTTGAGCATTATCATTATCAGCATCATATATCCAACGAACTTTGATTGAAAAGGCTTCCTTATGATGATCTAATAAGGTAAAAATATCCAAAAACACTTTCGAACTGCTGGAGTTAAAATAAGAAATTTCAAAGTCAACCCACACATTTTTTGAACTCTCCGAGTGTCCAAAATACACCCTAAACCAGTCAAGCACAGGTTGATAAAAGTCGTATGCATTCTCAGGATAGGAGCGTCCAATTAAGCTAATTTTTCCGTTAGATTGCAGACTAATGTCGGGCGTGTACTTTGTGGCTACCAAATACAAATCATCAAACATTTACTTTTCCTTTGTGCTAATTATACTTATCGTTATGCTTTGAGAGGTTTTTTAACTGCCAGATGCGCTCTAAATCTGAAGCTAGATTGACCGTCAGAGGAGGGAACAAACTCATAATCAATGTCATCACAACGCTTGGCGATTTCATAGAACCCTATACCCGCACCCTTGTCATGTGCTGAGTGCCCACTCTTACGTAACTCTCGATAACGTTGCTTGATGGTATCCTTATCCATTGCTTTAATTTCTTTCAGCTTAGGCTCTAATCGCGCTTGATCCTCAAGTTTAATCAGGTTTTGACTTTGGATGAAAAAATCTAATTTGTCATTGCTCTGACTCACCAGCAACAAACCATCATGACGATAAGTACCCTCTTGCTTATGCGTATAATTGACAATGTTCTGACTAAGTTCGATAAACACCGTAAACAGATTGGTGGCATCCGTCATACTTAACTTAGCCTCCTCTGCTTCTTTCTCAAGTGTTTGCGTCATTTCAGAAATTAATTCTTGAGACAGAGGCCCCGCATACACCATATGTAGATTTGTGTTTTGATGTAACACCCTGTCAAGTAAGCTTAAATCCATCAAGGATCTCCGTATCGTCATAGTAGAGTCAGTTGATCTGTCAGATTTTAACACCAATTAGGGTAATATCATCCGTTTGTGATTCATTTTTTTGATAGTCTTGCAGAGCTTGCTTAAAAGAATGCGCTTGTTGCGCCAAATTTTGATGCTGATATTCGGTCAACATCTGCGTCAAGCGACGCTTCCCAAAAGGCAAACCTTTATCTCCACCATTCTGGTCAGTATAGCCGTCGGTTGTTAAATACAAGACCATACCAGCGGACACAGGCAGTTGATGCGTGGTAAACATACAGCTATCCTCATCGTGTGGTTTATGACCAACAGATATTCTATTTCCTTTAATCACAGAAACCTGTTGCTGCTCCACACAGAAAAGTGATTGATTGGCTCCCGCAAACTTTAACAAACCACGCTGTCGATCATAATAGAGTACACCGCCATCAAACCCTGCATGCTGATTGGCTTGCTGAATTTCAATGGATTGAGAGGCGGCATCAAGTGTTGGGTTTTGCTTATGAAGCAACTCTCTTAAAGATTGATTAAAGGTGCATAATATCTGTGCAGGATCAATTTCGCCTTGATGGTGCAAGAGTTTGGTCACGATTTGTTGCTCAATCGCTTTTACCAGCATACTCACAAAAGCACCGGGAACACCATGTCCCGTACAATCAATAACCATCAATAACACTTCATCTTCGTGCCGCAATGAAGCTAGGGTGTAAATATCACCACCCACAATATCTTTGGGTTGCCAAATGCAAAAATGCTCTGAGAAATAACGATCAAAGTCTTCCTCTTTTGGTATAAAGGCGTTTTGAATCAATGAGGCATAACGAATAGAGTCTTGCGTTTGTCTATGGTCTTGCTCGATAGCATGTTTACTCTTCTGTACTTGCTGAATACGCATGAGCAGAAAATAGCTGGTCAACATAACCACCACAATAACACTCAACGCACCGAGTACAGAGGTTAACACTTTACGCTCAATACTCAAGCGAGAATAATCGACAATCAACTTTCCTTTCAGTTGCCCCGCAACCAACACTGGCACACTTACCCGCTGATCCACAAGACGAGAGCGGATTGCAATAGGTGCAAGATTATAGGCAACCACTTGCTGTTGATGCGTCAACCATCCTGCAAATAACTTGCCATCATGATCTTCCAACAAAGCACTGGTAATGTCTTTGTTAGACTGTAAACTGTTTAACATACTGGTTGCGGCAGATTCATCAGAGAACTGCAAGGCGGGTGCGATATTATCAGCAATCATGTTAGCTTGTGCTAAGGTTGAAGCAGCCAACTGAGACTGCAAACCATACCAGTGCAAATAATTAAAAATACCAGAAATAATGGTTAGGAAAAGCCCTAGCAACAAAGCAACAGGAAGCGGCTTATAATCATTTTGATAACTCATCTTCTACTCCGTTGAACGTGCCAAACGCAACACAGAAGCCCCTAAATGAACACCCGACTTACGCAGGCTTGCCAAATTCACATCAAACACCACGCGACTACCTTGGCTGGTGATGACTATTGCAACGTTATTCGCATAATCTGGCTTTAGATTACTAAACACTAATACAGGCTTTGCTTGCACCAAATCAGGCAAGTGCATATAGTCTAAACTGGCAATGAATAAGGCATCACATTGAGCTAATTCTGTATCGAGGGTAATTTTTTTCACACGAACAGTCCCAGTGGACAATTCTCGACCATCCAACTGAGGCAAGGCTAAACTATCCCGATTTTGACCAGCGGTACAGAGCACCCGCTCGCGCTTATCAGCGTCTGGCCATTGACTGAATAACATGAGATTATACACAAAGGCCGCCTGCAACTCTGTGCTTGAAACGGCTTCTAAGGCTGACGCACTCTCACTCGCAACGGCAATACAGCCAGCAGAAGCCGCCAACCAGCAACCAACCGTTAGGCTCATGGTCAGCAGAAAAGGCTTAACACGATGGAGAAACTGCATTTAATAACTCCATTCCCATTTTAAGCGAATTGTCCGCCCATATTGCCTAACCGTTGGCATGGCATAATCATAAGATACAGGCACCTGATAATCTACATCCGTGAGATTATACACAGACAACCTTAAGGTATGATGACGATCCACAGAATAGGTAAAACTCGCATTTAACAGGTTAACACTGGGCAAGAATTGCTGATCTCGAGTCGCTCTCTCACCGATATAACTTCCCTCCAATGCTGGCTGAATCCCCAGCACCTTAGGGGTACGCACCTGCCATTTAATCAATTGTTCTGGCGAGTCAATACGATAAGGCGTTAATTTATCCTGAACCTTTTGTAGGGTTAAACTCGTGTTCAATCGCCACCCACTGTCCCAGTTTCTTTGCCATTCTAGCTGAACACCCTGCCCCGTTACGCCCCCTACATTATTGTATTGTTGCAGTGGTTGTCCCTCTGGCACAGTGAACTCAATGAGCTTATCGGCTTCATATAGAAAACTGCTCAGGACTAAGCGTCCAACAGCGGTAGTACGATATTCCCAACCAAAATCCAAGGAAGTCATGCTTTCCGCTTGTAATAACGGGTTTGGTTTTTGAAAGTCCAACGCTGGATCGTCATTGGCATAGCGTAACTCATAATCACTAGGCGTTAGAAAAGCTCGCGCCAAATTGGCGCGTAGGGTGCTCTGTTCTGAGAGACGGTGAACAACGCCCAAGCGTGGACTCAGGTGTATGGATTCTTGCATATCTTGGTCAACACGTCCGCCAATCGTCAGTTTGGTGCTCGCATTCAGGGTAAACTGGTCTTCTAGCCACAATGCCAAGGATTGTGAACCTCTTGCCTTATCAATCGCCTGTGTGGTTGATTGTGTGACGGGATCAGTCACCGCGGCATAAAGCCATTGACGGCTATTGTTTTGTAGTTGAATTCCAGCTGACAGTTCATGACCTTGAATACCACGCCAACTGCCCTTTAGATCAATGCCCCACCAACGTCCTTCCGAAGCCTCGTCACCTAGGGTGGCATCTTCATATCCATAACGACCATTAAAACGATAATTACCTGCATAAACACGCGATATCACTGTCCAATCATTGGAGTCTAACAAACGATATTGCACATTGCCAACCAACCAACGATCACGGAATTGATTTAATGGACTGTTAAACATCGCGCCATCAATCGCACTGGAGACATGTTTAATACGATCACTGTTGATCAAGTTAGCTTGTAAGGCACCACGCTCATACTTAACAAACAGACGTTGATTATCTGCGCTGTTTGTTGTGTGGTCAGCGGTTGCGCTCGGTACAAACTGTCCACTTTGGTTGTAATAGGCATCGTAGCGACCATTAACACCAGGATGGTCATATCGGGTTAAAGATACTAAAGCATTACCACCCAATAAGGCGGTATGCGCGGTTCCTCTGCGGACAAACTCACCATTATGATCAATTGAAACTGCCAGATCACCATACTCTTTCGCCGCAGTAGAACGCGTTACCACATTAACCACACCTAAAAAAGCATTATTGCCATATACCACAGAGCCAGGACCTGGAATAAACTCTACACGATCAATCAAATCCACATCTAATGGAAACTCATCACCAGCCAAACCAACCTGTTGATAAATATTATCATTAATCTGCATCCCATCAATCGTGACCAAAACACGAGCGTTAAAACCACCCATTGCCATCATGCCACGCGCACCAACAAAGGTATAAGTATGATCCGTTGAGGTGTGCAATCCTGGTAGGCTGTTCAAAATCTCAGCTAGCGTACGATAACCAAAGGCACGAATATCGGTTGCCGACAGAACGGTCACAGGTTGTGGTAACGCCTTGATGTCTTGTACGACTTGACTGGCACTTTCTACGCGACTATTCACGCCTGATAATTGCTCAAGCGACAACCCCAATAGGGGATTTGTTTCTTGTGCGTAGGAAGACAAAGATAAGATGGCACAACCACTTGCTAGGCATAAAACAGAGGTTTTTGATAAAAAATAGCCCATTTTTTTCATTTTTAAGCAGATCGCTCGCTGTTATGGTGATGATTGTTATAGATCATTACATCATATCAGAGATGGCATTATTTACCAAACAAACCTATTCTATCTTTCCATAAAATGAGCAATAAAAATCACTTAACTGGTTAAGAAATCACTGATCAATTTCAAGTTTAACCCAATGATCAGTAGCGTAATACCGCCTGCCAATAGCGACAACCAGAGAGGATTCACAAAATCGTGCATCAACGCCTTATCTCGCGTCATCATCCATAAGGGAACCAAGGCAAAAGGCAACTGCAAACTCAGCACCACCTGACTCAACACCAACAGCGAAGCCGTGCCGTGCTCCCCAAAATACCAAGTGACCGCAATCGCAGGCAATACCGCCAAACCACGCGTGATGACTCGTCTTTTCCACGCAGGTAATCGCATGTTTAAGAAGCCTTCCATCACCACCTGCCCTGCTAGGGTTGCGGTAATGGTGGCGTTTTGTCCCGATGCCAATAAAGCGACGGCAAACAAGGTGGATGCCAATCCTGCCCCCAACATAGGCGTGAGCAGTTGATAGGCATCTTGAATTTCTGCCACATCCGTTTTACCGTTAGCATAAAAGACCGATGCGGCCAATACCACAATCGCGGCATTGATGAAAAAAGCAAAGGACAAAGCAATCACCGTATCAATAGAAGCATAGCGAATGGCTTCTTGTTTTGCGGAAACAGACGCTCCTATCGCTCGTGTTTGTACCAATGCAGAATGAAGATACAAATTATGAGGCATGACTGTCGCCCCCAGAATACCCAAAGCAAGATAGAGCATGGTAGGATCGGTCAGTAACCCTGCGGTTGGGGTTAAGCCAGAGACAGCGGCTTGCCAGTCAGGATTAGACATACCCAATTCAACCGCAAAACAGATGGCAATGCTGGTCATCATGGTGACGATCACAGCCTCAAGCAGTCTAAAGCCTTTTTGTTGCAGTGTCAAAATGAGCAGTACATCTAATACGGTCAAGACAATCCCTAGCATAATGGGAATATCGAACAACAGATGCAGGGCAATGGCACTACCCAGCAGTTCAGCGAGATCGGTAGCAATCACAGCTAACTCTGCCATGATCCATAACCCAAAGGTCGTGGGTTTAGAATAGCGTTCTCGACAGAGTTGTGCCAAGTCTTTGCCTGTGGCAATGCCCAAGCGAGCCGTCATGATTTGTAGCACAATCGCCATAAGGCTGGCAATCAATACCACGGACAATAAGGTATAACCGTAGGCAGAACCCGCCGCCAATCCCGTTGCCCAGTTACCAGGATCCATATAGCCAACGGCGACCAAAAATCCCGGCCCTAGAAATGCCCAAAATCGCTTTTTACCTTCGAGCGGAATCGCTACCGAATGATAAGACTCTGAAAGACTGTGCTGAGAAGACTGCTGGGACATAACACACCTAATAACAATTTAATCAATAAGTTTCATTGTACCTTTTTGATTAGCATTTGTAACCAAACAAAAAACCTTAATCTCTTTTACGCTGCTTAAACGGTTTTTCCTGCTAAAATAATGCCCATAACAAGGTCTGCCATAATAACGAGATGGATTACCGCATTCTTGTACAAGCAAAAATTAAGACATAACGTGCACACCAAAGGAAGACGATGAACATTGAATTAAGCGTTCACAACAATACGCACACGCTCTTGGCAAAAAGTACAAACTACCTAATACTCTCCTTAATAACCTTATTTACCCCTCATCATGCCTTGTCTGCACCGCCAGACTGGCAACATCTGCAAGCGGAGACACTCACAGGTATAGAAGACAGAAGCAGTTTATTCAACGATTTTTTTAATGATGAAGCACCACAGTATCATCCTAAAGGTTGGATGATTCCCAATAGCCGATTAATGGCAATTGCTCAGGGAAGTCATTTATTGTCTGACAAGGCAAATCAATCGGTTGCAGAATGGCAAGATCGTCATCAACACTCGCATGAACAATGGACGGATGTCGTGCTCGAAGGTAAACCCTCAGGCAAGTGGCGATATTTTTTGAACCTTAATGTGGCTGAACCCGAAACGATCGTGGATGAAGCCTACCTCAATACGAGCCTCGGTGCTGGTTGGCAGATGAAAGCAGGACAATTTTTCTCCGCCTTTGGTCGCTTAAATAGCCAACACGTGCATGACCGTGATTTTGTCGATGCGCCACTGATTTACCAACGATTGTTTGGTGCAGGCTCTGCCTTACAAGAAAAAGGAATACAGCTATCCTACGCACTGACACCAACATGGTTCTGGGGTGGAGAAGTCTTATCTGCAACCAATCGAGACCAGTTTTATCAAGATCACCTGAGCCCAACACTATACAATCTTTTCAGCCGTTGGGGACAAGCATGGAATAACCGACTATACAGTCTGGTCGGGATCAGTTGGGCAAAAGGAAGCATAAACATCAGCAACCAACAGGCAGATAGCGATTGGCAAGCCATTGACTTCACCCTCAAACAATGGCTAAGTGGTGAGCAATACTGGATGCTACAGGGCGAATGGTTGAATCGTCAAACCCCTGATAATGCCAGCATCAATCAACAAGGCTACTACCTCATGGGGCTCTATCGGTTTACAGAAGCATGGCGCATAGGCATCCGACATGAAATGAGCAATGCCAGCACGCAAGTGCCTGACAGTCAAAAAGAAAGTTTGGTGGTTGAGTATGACCCTACCAGCTGGTCTCGTATTCGTTTACAACTTGGACACGAGCAACAAGAACAAGGCATCGAAGGCAATTATCTGTTGTTGGGCTGGCAAGCAGGTGTGCATTGGCTGGAATAGCAAGAATCACACCTAGTGAACCCTTTGCTTCAGTGAAACCACTTTATGATGTAGCACCAGAAAAAGTACCAAGACTGCCCCTGCAACCGCGTGTAAAATCACGGCAAGACGATGAAAGTCTTCTTGAGCATAGAGCAATGCAAGGGCAGTTACCGCCAAAATGGCAAGCACCAACCACAAGAAGATGCCTGTTATCTTTTTGCTCGGTTGCTGTTTATGCCAGTGCATCTTGCTGTGCCAATAAACCGTACCAAAGAGCAGTAACAATCCAAAGCCAAATAGGCTATGTAGCATTCGCACAGGCGAAGCAAGCGATGGAGACAGGATCGGCTCATCCCACCAGTTAATGTCGCCTAGCCACACAACCACACCAGACATCAACAAGATGACTGGAAACCAATAAAAAGCACGAACACGTCTTGCGCTTAACATTAGGGTAACGCCTTTGAAATGACCAGATCATAACTCGTCAACATTCGACGAATCCCATTGGTAACATTGACGCAAGAGAGGGTTGCGCCAGAAATATTATCAATATCCTTTCCCACTTTTAAGCGATCATGACGGGTTTTGCCGACAAATTGCTTACGCCATTCTTCACGCTCAATCTGCTGACCATAGCTTTCTCTAAAATCTAAAATAAAGGGTGCGGTTGCACAGCCTTCTGGTGTAATGCCCAAGGCGTAAACAATAAACTCGTGTTTTCCAATCACTTTATCTATAATGACAATACCCTGTCGTTTCCCTTGTGCGTCCATCGCTTGCCATAAAGGAATCTCCGCAAACCGTACTTTAAGATCGGTGGCTTCTGAAATGGCTTCTTTCTGCTCATCAGTTAAGGTCATTGGTGCTTCGACAAACTTAACCGCACTTGGAAAGATCAAGCTTTGTGCTTGTTCAATCGACATGAGGTTGTAGTCTTGGGCGTGAACCGAGGACAACAAGGTCATGCTCACCGAAACCATTAGGAAGAAATAAGAAATAAGCCTATTCATTTATTGCCACACCTTACCATAACTTAATAATAATCATTCTCATAAATTATAGCCGATTTTTACGTGATTTTCACGTGTTTCGTGATCTGAAAGAAGTAAATTATGACTTTTTCGGAAATTAGTAGGTGACTCAGAGGGGTGAGAGAATGTTGATCGTTGTTGTGTGTGTTGACAAACATTTTGTTGTTGACACTGGGCACAGGACTCAAAAGAACCGTGCAATTTCTCCATGCACACATGGAGGACGGCTTGTCGAATCAATTCGTGAGAGTTAGCATCTATGGCGGTTAAATCCGCCACACATAACAGACCAGAATCAATCAGCGAACATAACTTTTCAACTGAAATACGAATATTCACGCTTTGTTGTAAGTGTTCCATAACAAGCCCTCTCCCATTTAGCCTTTTTTATAGCCCTTGTGCTAGACGTTGTAAGTAGTTGTTAATATGATACATGGCTTCGCCAGATTGCCCCTTAAATGCGACCAAGGCAATTTGATCTAAAATACCACGAAATAACACCTCTTCTTCGCGTTGCTCGGCAATAAACCATTGCAACATGTTAAACGTATTAAAATCACGCTCATCAAAGGCTAGGTTAGCAATTTCGTTAATCATTGCGGTCACTTTTTGCTCATGAGCATAAGCCGTTTCAATCACTTCAACAAGATGTGCATAATCAGCCTTGGGAGCCTCCATCGCACTAATTCTGACAGGCGCACCACATTCAAACAGGTATTGAATGAACTTATCTCGGTGCATCAGCTCTTCGGGGACATGTTTTTTGAAAAAACTTGCCGCACCAGCCAGCCCTTTACCTTCACACCATGCCGCCATCTGCAAATACACATTAGACGCGTGCATTTCTGCATTCACTTGGGCATTTAATTTTTCAATGATGTTGTTTTTTAACATCGTAAACTCCTTTGATGATGGTTGAGAAAAAAT
>CAZLOM010000036.1:1689-16117 GCA_964561185.1 uncultured Piscirickettsiaceae bacterium | reverse complement strand
TTTTTGATTAGTTTTGTAGTGAGTATCGGTAAAAATGGAATCTTCATATCGTCCTAAGGACATTGAGCAGAGCGTACAACAGGCATGGCAATCAGCAGAGGTGTTTCGTGCCGTCGAAGATGATAGCAAGGAAAAATTCTATTGCTTGTCTATGTTTCCTTACCCTTCTGGTCGTTTGCATATGGGGCATGTGCGTAACTACACCATCGGTGATGTGATTGCACGTTATATGCGGATGCGTGGTAAAAATGTGTTACAACCTATGGGATGGGATGCCTTTGGTCTGCCAGCCGAAAATGCCGCCATTGCCAATCAGGTTGCACCTGCACAATGGACTTATAGCAATATTGACTACATGAAAAATCAGTTAAAATCGCTTGGCTTGGGCTACGACTGGTCACGTGAAATTGCTACCTGCTCACCAGACTATTATCGCTGGGAACAATGGTTCTTTTTACAACTCTACAAAAAAGGCTTGGTTTATCGTCGTTTGTCGGTGGTGAACTGGGATCCTGTTGATAATACCGTATTGGCTAATGAGCAGGTGATTGATGGTCGCGGATGGCGTTCTGGTGCATTGGTGGAGCGTAAAGAGATCGCGCAGTGGTTTTTGAAAATTACCGCTTACGCAGATGAGTTACTGACGGATTTAGACAAGTTGACCGATTGGCCAGAGCAGGTTAAGACCATGCAAAAGAACTGGATTGGTCGTTCCGTTGGCTTGGAAATCGACTTTCCCTTAGCAGTAGATGTTAATCAGAAACTCAAGGTTTACACCACTCGTCCAGATACGCTGATGGGTGTGACCTACCTTGCCATTGCCGCAGAACATCCCCTAGCGAAAGAAGCGGCACAAGCCAATCCGACTTTAGCAAACTTTATCCATGAATGTGCGCAAACAGGCACCTCAGAAGCTGTGATTGAGACAATGGAGAAAAAAGGCGTTGATACGGGTATTCGTGTGATTCATCCGATTACGGGTGAAGAAGTGCCTGTGTGGGTAGCGAACTTTGTGTTAATGGGCTACGGTACAGGCGCAGTGATGAGTGTTCCAGCGCATGATCAACGTGACTGGGAGTTTGCCCATCAGTATGGGTTAGCGATTAAGGCTGTTATTAGCCTCGATGGTCAAGCACCAGATGTGTCAATCTCTGCCATGACCGAAAAAGGTCAGCTGATTGCCTCTGGACAATTTGACGGCATGAGTTTCTCGGAGGCTTTTGATGCCATTGCTAAAGCATTAGAGATCAAGGAATTAGGAAAGAAAACGGTCAATTTCCGTTTGCGTGATTGGGGCATGTCGAGACAGCGTTATTGGGGTTGCCCCATTCCTGTGATTTATTGCCCAACCTGCGGTGTTGTCCCTGTACCAGAAGATCAGTTACCTGTACGCTTGCCAGAGGATGTGATTCCTGATGGGGGCGCGTCGCCATTAACGCAGTTAGATTCCTTTACCAAATGTACTTGCCCTAAGTGTGGTGGTGAGGCGAAGCGTGAAACCGATACCTTTGATACCTTCTTTGAGTCGAGTTGGTACTATGCACGTTATGCTTGTCCTGATGCTACGGATAAAATGCTAGACGAGCGTGCTAACCATTGGTTGCCTGTTGATCAGTATATTGGTGGTATCGAACATGCCATTCTGCATTTGTTGTATGCACGCTTCTTCCATAAACTACTGCGTGATGAAGGATTGGTCAAAACAGATGAACCCTTTACGCGCTTGCTCACACAAGGAATGGTGATTGCGGATACCTATTACCGCCAAGATGCGTCAGGTAAAAAAGTATGGTTTAATCCTGCTGATGTTGAATTGGTGACGGATGATAAGGGTAAGCCCTTGTCGGCAAAATTGAAATCTGATGGTCAGCCCGTTGAGATTGGCGGCACAGAAAAAATGTCAAAATCAAAAAATAATGGCGTTGATCCTCAAGCCTTAATTCAAGAGTATGGTGCAGATACGGCGCGTTTGTTTATGATGTTTGCCGCACCCCCTGAGCAGTCGCTAGAATGGTCAGATGCTGGAGTTGATGGTGCGTCTCGTTTCTTAAACCGTTTGTGGCGTATGGTTCAACAGCATATTGAAACGGCAGTGGTTTCAGGGGATGCGCCTGTTATCAATGTTGAAAAACTGTCCGATGATGATAAGGCATTGCGTCGTAAGATTCATGAAACGCTCGCAAAAGTAACCGATGACTTGGGTCGTCGTCAGTCGTTTAACACCGCGGTTGCTTCTTGCATGGAACTGTCAAATGCCTTGTCGCGTCATCCTGCGCATAGCCCTCAGGCGCGTGCAGTACTGCAAGAAGGCTTGATGTTGTTGGTCATGATGTTATCACCTGTCGCGCCACATATCACGCAAGTGCTCTATGAAAAGTTGGGCGGTAAGGGGCTGTTGGTGTCGGCGCGTTGGCCAGAGGTGGATGCGTCCGCTTTAGCAAAGGACAGCATTGAATTGATGGTTCAGGTCAATGGCAAACTACGCGGAAAAATTGCCGTTGAACCTACCGCATCTAATGATAAAATTGAATCTTTAGCCTTAATGGATGAAGGCGTACAGCGTTTTACTGAAGGTAAAGAAATTACTAAGGTGATTATTGTGCCCAATCGTTTGGTTAATATTGTGGTGCGTTAAATGACCTTTTCGCGTCGTGCGTTATTTGCCTCATTTGCTAATGCGCTGTTATTGACAGGTTGCGGTTATCAATTGCGAGGCTTGAGTCTATCAGCGGATGGAAAACTGCAGTCTCGCTTGACTTACCAGCACATCTATCTGTTGGCTCAGGAGTCTGAACAACCGATTGTTTCTGGTCTCTCACGCTCAATTCGTGAGCTGGGTATGGTCTTGGTTGACGATCCAACCAAGGCAGAAATTGAGGTGATTCTCGGAGAAAGCAAATGGCAAACCGTGACCAGTGCCATTGGTAACTACGGGGAAATTTCAGCGCGTTTGGTGATTCTGACGCAGAGCATTCAAGTACGCCATATCGGCAGCAGTCATTGGTTGGTGGACACACAAATCCGTCGTAGTCGAGAGATTGATCAAGCCTCCTCTCTCATTACGGGCTTAGGCGCAGAGCGTCCTCTTGCCATCAGCCGAGAGTCAGAAGAAGTCACCAATGATGTGCGTCAGCGGGTGATTGACGCGCTGGTGCGCATTATTCAGCGTCTTGAGCCTTTAGCGGATGAAGCAACCCCCACTGAAACGCAATCAACTGCTGAAACGACATCGAATAAGCCCAAACCATGATACTCACACCCGAACAACTCCCTGCCAATCTTACCGCCGCTTTGCCATCGGTGATCTTGTGCTTTGGCGATGAGCCTGAACGTCTCGGCAGTAGTGTCGATTTGATTTGGCAAGCCGCCAAGAAAAGAGGCTTCCTTGAAAAACAAATCTTGATTGTTGAAACTGTGGCAGACTGGACTGATTTTATCTTCAGTTATCAGGAGCAATCACTCTTTGCCGAACAAAGGGTGTTGTTGTTATATCTCAACATCAAATTGTCGCCCTCGCAATCCGAACAATGGCAAAGCCTCTTGGCACAGCCCAACCCCGATATTTTACTGTTGATCCGTGTGGGTGCATTAGATAAAAACGCCCTCAAGGCAAAGTGGATTACGGCGGTTACGGCGGCGCAAGGCTGGTTGGTGCAGAGTAAAGCCTTAGAAGGACGCGCCCTAATGGATTGGTTGGCTCAAAAAGCGCGTGCCTTAGACATGACCATTACGCCAAACGCCTTGACTCAATTGGCTCAGTGGTCGCAAGGTAACTTGTTGGCGGCACATCAATCCTTGCAACGCTGGCAGTTACAGGGTATTCAGCAAGTGGATGAGCAACTGCTGCAAACCGATCAGCAGGATTGGGCGCGTTTTGACGTTTTCGCGCTGGTCGATAGCATTGTACGTTTAGATGTGCATCGCAGTGTGCGCATTTTCGACCGTTTGCGCGATGAAGGCGAGGAATTGGTGTTAATCTTGTGGGCTTTGTCACGGGAAGTGCGTACTTGGAAGCAGTTAGTATCCTTGTCGCAACAAACCTCTTGGCAAAATGCGACGACCAGTCTTGGCATTTGGCGTGATCGCGCAGAGGTGTTGGGGCGTGTGTGTCGCCAGTTGTCTTCTGCTGTGCTGGATCGTTGGTTACGACAATTGTTTGCCATAGATCAGATGATCAAAGGGCAAAATGCCGATGACCCAGCAGTGGCATTGAAATGGATCATTGCCGATATGGCAAGTCTTGGCAAACGCTTGCCTGTATTGGAGGGAATGTAATGCACTCAGCAGTGATTGTGGGCGCGGGTCCAGTGGGTTGCTTAACGGCTTTGGGGTTGAGCAAGCAAGGTTGGCAAGTCACTATCGTTGAAAAGTTGGCTTGCCCAGAAGGTGAGCTTCCTACCAGTTATGACAATCGTCAGTTAGCCTTGAGTGAGGCCAATGTCGCTTGGTTGCTGGAACAGTCCTTATTGCCCAACTTATCTGCCTACTTAACGCCCATTTTACGCATTCATACCTCGGCAAAAGATGGGTTTGGGCTGATGGAAATGTCGGCTGAGGAGCTGGGCGTTCCAGCATTGGGTTATACGATTGCCATGGATCAATTGGGGTGTCTGATGTTTGAAGCTATGGCACAATGCGCGAACATTCAGTTCTACGATGAGGTGAGTTTGTTGTCACTGAGTCAAGATGAAGGGTCGGTTGATTTGCAAGCTGTGCGCCATGGTGAACCGATGTCTTGGCAGGCAGATTATGTGTTTGCGGCGGATGGGGTAAATTCTTGGGTGCGCTCTGCTTTGGGGATTGGACAAAGTCGTCATGACTATGACCATCTGCTGATGACCGCTGTTGCTACCTTACAAACCCCGCACCATCACTTGGCGATTGAGCGGTTTACGGCTTCTGGTCCCACAGCCTTATTGCCCATGGCGGGCACACATCTGGCTAAGGTGGTATTTAGTTATCCAGTGGTGGATAAGGCGCAGATACAGGCAGAAAGTTTGGTCAGTTTGACAGAAAGCATCAATCAAAACCTTGGTAAGCAATTAGGTCGTGTGGTGGCCATTCATGATGTGAAGCATTATCAGGCAATGGATGCGCGTCCAGAGCGTATTTTGGAGCAGAGAGTGTTGTTGTTGGGGAATGCCGCTCATACGCAACATCCAGTGGCGGGACAAGGATTGAACTTGGGGATTCGAGATGTGATTGCTTTGCTTGCTTGGTCGTCTGATCCTGATGTTGGTCAGTTATCTGTGTTGGCACAAGCGCGTCAGCAGGATCATCAGCGCGTGATGCGTTTCACCTCAGGGTTAAATCATTTGTTTACCCATCCTTCCACTTTGATCAGACAAGCGTCGGGTTTTGGTATCGGTCTGTTACAAGCCTGTAGTCCATTGAAAAAACTGGTTACGCGCGTGGCAATGGGAAGAAGTGTGTAATTTGGTAGCTTAACTGCTCCTTTAGGGATAGCATAAACAGCATCGTGCATTTTCATTCAATTGGTTGGCGAAAAAATGCACTATTATAAAGGAGTGTTAAATGAGAAAAAATCAACAGGAAATCTCAGAGCGTTTTTTCGCGCCCTTTGAGCAGGCATTCGATCGCATTCGCACGCCTTTTGAGGAGTTTGTGCATCAGACGACGACAGCAGGGTTGTTGTTAATGATGATGGCTATTTTAGCCCTGATCATTGCCAATAGCCTAGTGTCTTTAGCTTATGTTCATCTATTACACACCCCTGTTGGGTTTCATTTCGGCGATTGGGTATTAGAAAAAACCTTACATCACTGGATTAACGATGGCTTAATGACCTTGTTTTTCTTTGCTGTTGGTTTGGAATTAAAACGTGAGCTATTGGTTGGTGAGCTGGCTGATCCTCGTCAAGCTCTCTTGCCGATTATTGCCGCTATAGGTGGTATGCTTGTGCCAGCCTTGCTTTATGCTGGTGTTACCGCTGGTACAGAAGGTGCAAATGGTTGGGGGATTCCCATGGCAACCGATATTGCCTTCGCCTTGGGCGTTATTGCCTTGCTTGCAGGGCGTGTGCCTAAAGCCTTGATTGCTTTTTTGGTTGCTTTAGCCATTGTCGATGATTTGGGGGCTGTGGTGGTGATTGCCATTTTTTACACAGAACAATTATCGACTCATTTGTTAATGATCGCCTTGGGATTAACCCTCTTATTGGTGGTAATCAATCGACTTGGCGTACGTTCTTATTTGCCTTATTTTATCATTGCCACCCTGTTGTGGTTAGCACTGCTAGAATCGGGGGTTCATGCCACGCTTGCTGGGGTCATTACCGCCTTTACCATTCCTGCGATACCTCGCTATAACAGCCGTTTGTTTTCTCAAAAGGTAGAGGAATGGTTGAAAAGTTTCAATGAACACCATAATGCTAAGGGCAATGTCTTAGAAAGTCAGCGACAGTTCGCGCTATTACAATCCTTAGAAGCCAAGGTAAAAGGGGTTGGCACACCTTTACAACAGCTAGAGCATCGTTTACATTTTCCTGTGGCTTTTCTGGTTCTGCCTGTGTTTGCTTTTGCCAACGCAGGGGTGATTTTGGTGTTTGATGATCTGTGGCAAACGCTATCTCATCCTGTGACTTTGGGGGTTATGTTAGGTTTGGTGGTTGGGAAGTTGGTTGGAATCGCGGGCACCAGTTGGCTGGTGGTCAAACTCGGTTGGGCTAAACTACCAGATCAGGTCACTTTTCAGCAAATTATTGGGGTAGGATTGCTCGGTGGTATTGGGTTTACCATGGCCATTTTTATTGCTGAAATTGGGTTTTCGGGTAATGAGTTACTGATTTTGCAAGCTAAAATTGGCATTTTACTGGCATCCGTATTGTCGGGTGTGATTGGCTATCTGTTTTTGCGGATGCAAGCACCACATCAGCAGACGGACTAAAGACAAAAGGAGTGGATTATGGCGCGTTATGCGGGTTCGTTGGGCATGGTTTCAGCACTCTTCTTATGGAGTGGTCACGCGATGTCAGCACCGACTTTGAAACCCTTAGATGAGGTGGTGATCATGCCCACCTATCAATTTCCTGCAGAGGTGATCAGTCGTAACGACACCATTCTCAGTGCTGAATTATCGGCACGATTAGATCAGGTGCTTGTACGTCCTGGTCAGGTGGTTAAGCAGGGACAAAAATTAGCAGAATTAGATTGCCGTGATAGTCGCAATCAGTTAGATCAATTAAAGGCGAGTGAGGCAGAAATTCAGGCGAGCTTAGATTATGCTAAGGCACAATTGGCGCGTTGGCGTAATTTACAACATAAAGAATTGGCGGCAAGCACTCAGGTTGAGTCAGCTGAGTCAGACCGTAAACGCTTAACCGCGATGTTAACAGGGGTTTCTGTTAAGTTAGAGCAAGCCAAACGTAATATTGAGCGTTGTGATATTAACGCACCCTTTACAGGGGTTATTCAAGAGCAAATGATCGGTGTTGGGAGTTTGGCTAGTGTGGGTACACCTATTTTGCGCTTAATTCAAACTGAGTCAGCGGAAATTAAAGCCAGTTTACCCCTACTCTTAGCCACACAACTCAAAACAGCCCCCTTGCGTTTTCAAGCGCAAAGTATTGAGTCGCTTCAGGTGAAATTATTACGCCAAAGTGCCGTGATTGACAGTAATACACGTAGTGTGACTGCATGGTTTACGGCTGATATTCCCTTGCGGATTGGATTGTCTGGTCAGTTGACCTTAAAAGATCAAGTGCCACATATCCCAGCAGGTTTGCAGGTTCGTCGAGGTGATGAAATAGGTTTTTTTGTACGAGAAGATGCTAAAGCAAAATTTATACCCTTGCCATTGGCACAAGAAGGACGACCAACCCCTGTACCAGATGCTTTGCGTGGACAAAAGCTGGTGGTCATTAGCGATGGTTTCCAACGCATGAACGATGGAGATGAGTTGCCTTAGTTTTTTGTGCTTTTGGTATGGTATTTGCTATTTTATTCGCTATGACCAGACAGGCGTGTTATTGAAGCACCTTGGCTTGGTTTATCCTTAACCCTTGTTCATTAAAAAGGATAGCGTATGAAATACTATCTGCTACTTGCAGGAATGGCGGTCTCTCTAACGGTGTTTGCTGATGCAGAGTATATGCAAACTTCTGAATTAGTTTGCCAAACTTTTCAAGAAGGAGACTATCTCTGTGTTACCAAGCAAGCAGGAGTAGATAACGCTACTGATGTGGTTGTTTTATCGACAAAAGAATTGGTTGCTTTGGGTGGCGTGTCTTTTACACCTAAAATACCCTTTAACTTAGCGATGAAATAATCAGATGAAATAAAACAAGATAACATACGTGAAATGACTTGTTGAGTCATCACTCGTGTTTGGGTACTAAGCATATCAGGCGCACACAACTGTTATGCTTAGTTTTTTCATATTTGATTGGACAATTATTCAGTGCGTTCCGTGACTTCCACCAAATGGTAGCCAAATTGTGTTTTCACTGGGCCTTGCACCACACCTACGGGTGCAGAAAATACGACCTGATCAAACTCAGGCACCATCATTCCTGGACCAAAAGTGCCTAGCTCACCACCATTAGCACCTGATGGGCAAGAAGAGTGTTCTTGTGCCATATAAGCAAAATCATCTCCCGCTTCAATTTGCTTTTTAATTTCTAAACATTGTGCCTCTGTTGGCACGAGAATGTGTCTTGCACTTGCTTGTTTTGCCATGATGATCTCCTTTATGGCGGTTAGTTAACGATTTTGACCAAATTTTGTGTGAGTATTCGATCCGACTCATTTTTTGCGATCATGAAGCAGCAATACTGCCACGTAACGAACGCCAAAAATCACATACCAACCCACCACAAACATAGCTAGGAGCAATACAATAATATGCGTTGTGCCAAAGCTTAAGATGGTTTGCGCACTCACTGGGCTAAAAATCAGCGATAAAAATGCCACAAATAGGGTTGCTCTGCCCATATCTTGAAAGGGCATACCAAAACTACGCCACATAAAAACATCGGCTAACGCCCAAAAAATACCATTACTGGCGGTGTGAGAGATGACTTGTAATAAGGCTTGAAAATCCATATTCGTTTTCCTTTTGTATATCCTTGTGACAAACTGATCCTGCCAACTCTGCCTATTGTAACCGACACTTAGCAATTTCGCTCGCCTGATCAACCAACCAAGCAGGATAACCCCCTCTATAATTAGCCTGTCCTAAAGGGTCAGTCATGGCTTCTGTCAAGTTGGGAACCTGTTGTCTCAACCAAGGAATGATTTTAGGATCAACTTGTGGTTCACGTAAGAGACAAGACAATCGTCCAGACTTAAGTTGACGCTCCAGTTGCGTGAGTGAGTGCACAGGCATGGATTCTTCAGGGGTTCTTTGTAGTTGTCCGCCTTGCGTCAAGCCAAAAAAACGGAAAAAGTAACGCCATGCGTCATGGATGGTAAGAAGGGGCGTATCACGCATTGGGGCGAGTTGCTGGCGAGCCGTGACAATCGCTTGCTCAATATCTTGCGTGAGTTGCTCACCGTTGCGTGCATAAAGGTCTGCGTGCTTTGGGTCACGTAGGATGAATTCATCCTTGACCACTTCTGTGTAACGAAGCATGATACTTGGGTCTAACCACAGGTGCATATCCCACGAGCCTGAGGGTTGATTGTCAGCATGATGCTTGTGCTGTTGCTGACTGGCGGTTGCAGGGAGCAAGCCCAGTTGTGGCAAGTCGGTGATCGCAAGCGTGTTACGTGGCATGGTTTTTAAGGGTTTGACCAACCAAGACTCCATTTCAGGACCAACCCAGAGCACCAAGTCTGCTTGAGCAAGGCTTTGACGTTGACTGGGCGAGAGTGCCATACCATGTGGTGATTGTTTTCCATCAACCAGCAGAATGGACTTTTGTGTGGTTCCTTGTAGCAGTTGATCAGCTATCATAGATAAAGCTGGCAGTGACGTGACCACCGTAATGGCTTGTGCTGGTAGGCTGACCAGTAAACTTAGGCTCAAGGTGAGTATTAAACCCTGTTGTTTGATGCGATGTTTGCGTGAGACGGTGACATGTTCCATGTTGCGAAGCGATTCCTATTGCAGCGTCAGTCAGCATTGAGTCACCCTGCTAGGATGAAATGACGAACCAACCCTATATTTTACTGAGCCTATTATTATCTCATATCTCTGCCATTACGGGTAAGCATCAATGGTGAAAATGCTTTTCATTTGTGTTTGTTTGAATTATACTTAAAACTCTCTTACCGATTAAATTTTCTTATGGGAGATGGTGAATGAAATGCGCTTGGATAAAGTGGGCAATCGCCACACTGACCTTACCTTTGCTCATGCCTGTGGCTTCAGCTGAGACAGAACATCAGCCCTTATCCTTAATACAAGCCCTAGGGTTATTGGTTGAGCATCCTCAGTGGCAATCTGCCGAGTTGGCGATTGAGCAAGCCAAGGGGGAGCAAATCATCGCCCAGCAGTATCAAAATCCTAACCTTGAGGTGTCGGCCGAAACACGTGATAAACAAAGTTTATCCTTAGCCTTTCCTTTGGAAACAAGCCGTGTTCGTCATTCACGCCTAGCAGGAGCAGAGGCAGGATTAGCCAGTGTCATGTATGAGGCTCAGGTGGTACAAAGACAACTGAAAGCACAGATCAAGCAAGCCTATTTTCTCATCGAACAACGTACCGAAGCCCTAGCCTTAGCAGAACAAGACTTAACCTTACTGGCCTCGTTGCGCTATGCCATTCAATTAAAAGTTAGCGTTGGTGAAGCACCAAAATATGAGTTGGTCAAAGCAGAAGCTGAATTTTTAGGGGCGCAGATTGAGCGTGATCTGGCATATCAGCAATTGGTTTTAGCAAAGGAACTCTTGGCAGAAAAACTCGGGTTAAGTTATTTGCCTGAGATATTGCCAGCAGAGGTAGCGCGTAATAAACAACAGGATGATAAACAACAGAATGATGCTCCTTTGTCTTGTCGATTGCCCAGTCATGAGCAGGCAAAACAAGCCTTACAGAACCATCCGCTTTATCTCGCAGCACAAACCCACTATCAACAAACCCAAGCAGCGTTAAACTCCGAACTTGCCTTAGTAACACCACAACCCACGCTGATTGTGGGCACAGAGCAGGATATGGGCATTGATCGTTCCCGTTTAGGCGTGAGTTTGCCCTTGCCCTTATGGCACCAGCGCGATGGACAGATTGCCACTGCCACTGCCAAGAACAAACGTGCCAACACGCTGATTAGTAATGTAGAACGTGAACTCTCTATTGCTTGGACACAAGCCAGTTTGCGCTATCAGGTCGCTGAAACACAAGTTAACACCTATCAAAATGGGTTATTAAAAGAGGCTGAATCTGCATTTCGGGTGGCTCAAGCGGCTTACAAACACGGTGAGCGCGGCATCCTAGACTATATTGACGCACAACGCACCCTTGCCACGGTCAAACGAGGGTTTATCAACAGTCAGTATGAGCAGAAATATGCTTGTATTGATATTGAGCAACTCACGGCTAACCAATAAATATACTCATTCTATCAATGCTAACCACACAAATAAGAGGCTAACATCATGTTACAACTCCTATCTGGCATTATCTGTGCCTTATTGTTATCTGGCTGTGATGATAATAAGAATCAATCAGCAAAAAATACTGCGCAAGAGGCTATGTCAAACAGCGCACAAAACCAGCAAGCAACACAAGAAGAAAGTGCAGGCGCAATGAACTTGATTCGTCCTAATGCTGAATTGATGAAACGCCTGACCCTTGAATCTGTTGCGGTTATGCCATGGCGAAGTCAATTAAAGGTTTCGGGAAGCATTGATTTAGATGAAAAACGGGTCGCGCGTATTGGTTCAAGTGTGTCTGGGCGCGTAACTGAAATTAAGGTGCTGAGAGGCGATCGCGTTAGCAAGGGAGATGTGTTAGCCTTGATTCACTCCAGTGAACTGGCAGAAGCACAGATGGCTTACCTAAAGGCCTTTGCTGTCTATGATCTGGCGAAAAAATCTGCTCAACGGGCGCAGATCCTGTTCAAAGAAGGCGTTATTTCTTCTGCTGAACAGCAAAAGCGAGAAAGTGAACGTCTGTCAAGCGAAGCGGAATGGTCAGCCAGCAAGAACCAAATGCAGATACTGGGTATGTCTGCACAGGATATTCAGAGCTTAGAGACTAAACGTCAAATTAGTTCTATTATTGCTCTACGTTCACCCATTCATGGGGTGGTGATTGATCGTAAGGTATCACAAGGTCAGGTATTAGAGCCTGCTGATTTGGCATATAGCGTGGCGGATCTATCGCGTGTGTGGGCGGTGGGCGAAGTGCCAGAGCGTTACAGTGCTCAGATGCACGCGGGTAAGCAGGTACAGGTCATCATTCCTGCACTTGCCAACGAAACCCGCTCTGCCGTGTTAACCTACGTTTCCGATACCGTTACCCCACAAAGCAGAACCCTCAGAGTCAGGGCTGAATTAGACAATGCCGATGGTCGCTTAAAACCCGAAATGCTCGCTACACTACAAGTCAATGGTGCACCACAGGAACGCTTGGTTGTTCCTGTTCAAGCAGTCTTCAGGGAGGATAATCAAGATAAGGTATTTGTTGCGGTGAAAGAAGGAAAATTCCGCATTCAGATAGTGAAACTTGGTGAGGAAGAAAATAATTTTAGACCCATAGAAGAAGGTTTGTCAGCGAGCGATGTGATCGTGACCGATGGGGTTTTTCAGTTGAACGCTGATCGTTTGATGAAACAAAACGGAGACTAACTCATGATTACCAGTATCATCAGAACTTCCTTAAAACAGCGTCTCATTGTCGTTGTTTTTGCTGTGATTGCGCTTGGTTTTGGTATTCGTGCGATTGGACAACTATCGGTAGATGCTTTCCCCGATGTGACCAATGTTCAAGTGCAGATTGCCACGGAAGCCATGGGCAAATCGCCAGATGAGGTCGAACGCTTGATTACCGTTCCCCTTGAAATCGCCATGACAGGCTTACCAGGATTAGAAGAATTACGTTCGCTGAACAAAAATGGGTTATCACTCATTACGCTTGTGTTTACCGATGCCACGGATGTGTATTTTGCGCGTCAATTGGTGATGGAACGTATGATTGAGGTCAGAGACAAGCTCCCTGCTAGCGTTACGCCTGTGTTAGGTCCTGTTTCTTCAGGGCTGGGTGAGGTGTATCAATATGTGTTAGAAGGCCCTAATGATGATGCCTTAGGTGCCTTGTCGCAGACAGAACTTATGACAAGAAGAACCATTCAAGATTGGATGGTGCGTCCTTTACTTCGTGGGATTTCTGGGGTAGCGGAGATTAACTCTCAAGGTGGTTATCAGCGAGAGTATCAAGTCTTAGCCGATCCAACAAAGTTGATGCATTATCGCATTTCATTGACAGAGGTATTAGAGGCACTTGAAAAAAACAACGCCAATTCTGGTGGTGGTATTCTGAACCATCATTCGGAGCAATACCTGATTCGTGGCTTGGGCTTGATTGAGGATTTAGACGACATTCAAAACATCGTACTCAAAGAAAACAACGGCATTCCCATTTATGTCAAAGATATTGCCAATGTGCAAATTGGACATGCGGTCAGAGCTGGGGTAGTCATTAAGAATGGCACCACTGAATCTGTTGGCGGTATTGTGATGATGATGCGCGGTGGTAATGCCAAAGAGGTGGTTACGCGTATTAAAGATCGTGTGGCGGAAATCAATCAGGCTGGCATGCTGCCTAATGGGTTGAAAATTGTGCCTTACTATGACCGTAGTGAATTGGTGGATGCCGCCCTCTTTACCGTCGTTAAAGTATTGTTGGAAGCCGTGCTGTTTGTGATCATCATCATTGTGCTCTTTCTGGGAGATTTGCGTTCGTCCATTATTGTGGTGGGAACTCTCTTGCTCACGCCCTTGATTACCTTTTTTGTCATGAATCAGGTGGATTTATCTGCTAACCTCATGTCGTTAGGGGGATTGGCTATTGCCATCGGCTTGATGGTGGATGGCTCAGTGGTGGTGGTTGAAAATGCCTACGCACGTTTGGGCGAGCCTGCCAATAAAGAAGAAAGCAAAATTCGGGTGATCTTCAATGCCGCGAATGAGGTGGGAACGCCTGTCGTGTTTGGGGTGGGCATCATCATTCTCGTATTTTTACCCCTCATGACCCTACAAGGCATGGAAGGTAAGATGTTCGCGCCACTTGCCTATACCATTGCCATTGCCCTCACCGTTGCTTTGGTGTTATCGCTAACGCTGACACCTGTTTTAGCCTCTTATATGCTCAAAGGCGGTGCCGAACACGACACCCGCTTGGTAGCCATGCTTAAAAAACCCTACAATGTCCTACTGTCTTGGGCATTGGGGCATGAAAAAACAGTGATTTTGTTGGCAGTAGGTTTGCTGGCAGGCACCATCAGTCTGTTTGGTTCTTTGGGAACGGC
>CAZLOM010000036.1:0-1589 GCA_964561185.1 uncultured Piscirickettsiaceae bacterium | reverse complement strand
GAAGAAATGCGGAAAAAATTTGAAAGCCTGCATGGGGCGCAAATTGTCATGGCACAACCCATTTCCGACCGTGTGGACGAAATGATGACAGGTGTAAAGGCAGACATTGCCGTAAAAATTTTTGGCGATGATCTTGGACTGCTCAAGCAAAAAGCCGATGAAATTGCTCGTGTGGCAGGTAAAATTCAAGGTGCGAGAGACATACGTGTCGAGCGCATCAGTGGACAACAGTATCTGGATATTGAGATTCACCGCAAGGTGATTGCGCGTCATGGGGTGAATGTTGCCGATGTGCAAGCGATCATTGAAACCGCGATTGGTGGCAAAATTGCTACGCAGATCTATGATGGTGAAAAGCGTTTTAATCTGGTCTTGCGCTTTCCACAGGAATATCGTGAAGACATTGAAGCCATTCGTGATATTGAGCTGATTGCCCCCAATGGGGCTAAAGTACCTTTACGTGAGTTGGCGAAAATTGAAGTTCACGATGGCCCTGCTCAAATCAGTCGTGAGACGGCTAAACGTCGTATTGTGGTGGGGATCAATGTGCAGGACAGAGACTTAGGGGGCTTTGTTGCCGAGTTGCAAGCCAGTGTTGGCTCTCAGGTACAGCTTCCCGAGGGTTATTACTTTGAATGGGGTGGTCAATTCCAGAATATGGAGCGTGCGATGAATCACTTGATGATCATCATTCCGCTGACCATTGCCGCCATTTTCTTTTTGCTGTTTTTGCTGTTTAAGTCGATTCGTTTGGCTTCTTTGATCATGCTGGTTCTGCCTTTCGCCTCGGTGGGCGGTGTGATTGCGCTTTTGGTGTCAGGTGAATACCTGTCTGTGCCTGCATCGGTTGGGTTCATTGCCTTATGGGGGATTGCCGTACTCAATGGCGTGGTGTTGGTGTCTTACATTCGCAACCTACGCGATGAAGGGATGGAAAGGGTCTCCGCCTTGCGTCATGCTTGTCAGCAACGCTTCCGCCCTGTGATGATGACCGCCACCGTTGCCATGCTAGGGTTGATTCCTTTCCTCTTCTCCACAGGACCTGGATCGGAAGTGCAAAAACCTCTAGCCATTGTGGTGATTGGTGGCTTGATTACCTCTACCTTGCTCACGCTGGTGGTGTTGCCGACCTTGTATCGTTTCTTTGAAGAACCGCAACATGAAGCCTAATCGACTGAATGACTTGTCTCGATCACGACAGAAATAACCAAAGGAAAAGCAATAAAATGAAAGAAATTAAAGCCATTATCCAACCACAACGCTTGGAAAAAATCCGTGCCAGCCTGCGCCATCTCAAACAATTTCCTGGCATGACCGTGATTAAGGTGCAAGGTTGTAGTGGAAGCAAAATAGGTCAGTCGGTTAAAAAATCGGACCCATTTGATGAATTAACCGACTTTTCTAACAAAATCATGATCATCAGCATTTGCCCTGACCATCTGGTGGAAGGGGTGGTACAAATCATTGCCGAATGTGCCAGTACGGGTCAAAAAGGTGATGGTATTGTGTGGATTACCGATGCCCCTCGCGTGATTCGTTTAGACGAAAAAGTCTCACTGGTGGACGAGCCACCCATGTTTCATGCGTGA
>CAZLOM010000035.1:0-16277 GCA_964561185.1 uncultured Piscirickettsiaceae bacterium | reverse complement strand
TCTATTTCCCGCTAAGATGATGTCCTGATGTCCTTAAAAAAGTTTAGTTTCATTTTATTTTCTTGGTTTTTAGTCGTTTTATCAACGCCTGTATGGGCATTATCAACACCAGATAACCTAGAAATTCAATTATCGGTTCTGGTCGATATGGAAGGAACGCAATCTATTGATCATATTGTCAATGCAGAATTTAGCTCACTAAAAGGAAATTCATTTTCTGCTGGCTACACCAACAAAACACATTGGTTTAAGGTACAAATCACGCCCAACAACGCCCTATCACTTTCTGACCCTATTATCCTAGAAGTTCATCCGACCTATCTGGATCAAATCTGGTTTTATTATCAAGACAATCAAGGGATCTGGCAAGAAAAACGCATGGGAGACCATTATCCTTTTGCCGAGCGTGACATTGCCTACCGTGGTTTTGCCCTAAAAGTCCCCTCTTCTGCACTGAATGCGCCCATCTACATCAGATTAAAAACAACCTCTAGCTCTGTTTTTAACCTTCATGCTTGGACTTCTCTACAAGTTTTTCAGCAACATAACATTACTGAATATACGACACTTGGCATCTATTACGGTATTTTAGCGATTCTATTGCTCGTTAATGCAGGCATTGTCTTGCTTACCAAGGATAAGTTGTTTATCGTTTTTCTTGCCTATTTGTTTGCTTCTACCGCCTTAACCATTGGAACCAATGGCTTTTGGAGTCAGTTTTTGTTTCCGAATCACCCTTCCATTAACCATTATCTGGTATCGCTGATGAATGCCCCTGTATTTTTCATAGGCGGTATCTTCTATGAACGTGTAATGCTCATCACCAAACAAAACAATCCTGTGATGTATTGGCTGAATCGTGTTTACCTTTTTTCGTCAGCCATGATTGTGATTGCGGTTGTATTCGGCTTCTTTACTTTCTGGATGACCATTGCCATGATGATCATGATGATCATGCTTCTATTTTGGCTGGCAAGAGCCTTTGATATCTGGCGAAAGAAAGAAGCCTCTTTTTGGTTACTGATCGCCCATATCATGACGTTACTTGGCGGTATGATGGTTTCCTTATCCTTAAACGGTATGATCACGGGAGACTTTTGGTTTATCAATGGGTTTCAAATTGGATTACTGGGTACCATGCTGGCGTTACAAATTGTGATGATTCAACACGTATCCCAAATATATCAAGCCAATTTACAATCGTCCGCTCGGGCAGAAATGGCAGAATTACAGCATCGCCAACAAAATAGCTTTTTATCCATGCTAACCCACGAGCTAAAAACACCATTATCTATCATCAACATGGTATTAGCCAATCCTAACGCATCAGATCGAATCAAACAACATGCCATGACATCGGTACAAAATATTTGTGACATTGTGGATCATTGTAGCGAGAGCCAGCGTTTGAATCACCAATATGAAGAAATGACCTTTGCCCCCGTTGATGTCATCTCTCTCATCCAACAACAACTAGACCATATTGTGGTTAGTCGCGCCATTGATTGGCATATCGAAACCACTGACACGAATGTGATTTCCAATGATACCTACCTAAGGGTGATGATCAATAACTTGTTAACCAATGCGGATAAGTATGCCAAACCAAACACACCCATCAGCATCCACCTGTATGATACGAATGATCGGTTATGTTTTACGATCAAAAACGCGCTAGAACCTCAAAATTTTCCTGATGAAAAAAAGCTGTACGATCCCTACTATCGTGCACCCTCTGCAGAAAGGGTGAGTGGTTCAGGGTTAGGTTTGTTCATTGTTAAATCATTGGTTGAACGCTTATCAGGCGAGATTATTTATCAAAGACATGAAGATTATCACATTTCCTTTACGATATCACTACAGAAAAACAAGGCGTTACATAAAAAATCGTGACAATCTGTGAGAAAACTTGTTTTAAGTTTGATACACTCATCACCATGATGAAACAAAAACTTTCAATTCTCGTTATCGAAGATAATGCAATGATGCAAGAAGCACTGGGTGAGTTACTCACTCAGGCTGGCTGTGTTGTGACCTTGGCAGAATCTGGTGAGGAAATCGGTGAGCTGGCTCAACGTCATATCGACGTGGTCATTTTGGATATTAATTTACCCGGAGAAAATGGGTTTAGCATCGCCAAACGCTTACGAGCGGTTTCACCTAATCTAGGGATCATTATGCTCACCGCACGAAGTCATCCAAATGACAGTGTCGAAGGTTATCTACATGGTGCTGATAATTATTTTAGCAAACCCTTTAATCCTCAAGCACTCTTAGCGGCGGTGCAAAATCTTGGTCATAGGGTATTGCACACTCGTCACCAGTTGACCACGCATCTGTCTTTTCAATTAGATGTGATTAAAAAAAACTTAATTCATCATCAATCCACGCTTTCATTAACGCCAATAGAAACCTTAATTTTGAAAAATTTTGTGCTTGCTGAAAATCATTATTTAGAGGATTGGCAGTTACAAACCTTAATGGAAAACCATTCAGAATCAACAATTAACTTGCATTATGTACAAGTTACCATTTCCCGACTCAGAAAAAAAATACAAAACGCCTATCAGCAGGAAGAAAGCATTAAAAATTTACGTGGTCTTGGCTATCAATTAATGCTCAACATCACGATTATTTGACATGGCGAGTCTAACGCACGTGATGGCTACAAACCACTCATTCCATAGTGAATCAATGGCAAAATCACGAGAGACAACAAGATACCATAGCCAACCATTGCCGCACTTAATGCTGGTGCGAAGCCCGCGGCGATGGCAAGTGCGCCTGCGGTGATCATCGAAGGCATGGCAGAAGACAACACAGCGACTTCCATCGCCATATCATTTAGGTTCCATAGACTGAGAAAAGCAAAAGCCAATAGGGGTAACACCAACAATTTAATGGTCAAGGATACACCAAGAAGAGGATAGTTCACTGCGTTGGAATGGGTTAGTGAATAACCGACAGAAATCAACGCCAAAGGAACTAAGGTATCCGCCAATCTTTGTAGGTAGGGTATCATCTCTGAGGGTAACTCACCCATCAGCAAGGCACAGGTTAAGGCAATAGCAGGTGGAAAGGTGATGATCTTTTTCACGATCACCTTCCCGTCTAAATACCCTGTTTGATAATGGGCGATCACCATCGTGCCATAAACAGACAAGATCAAAAATGAACCCAATTGATCATAAATCAGTGCGTACTGAACGCCCTCTGCCCCTACCAAGGCAGTGATCATCGGAAAGCCCAAAAATGATGTATTGCCCAAAGGAACGACTAAAAGCAACGCCGCCCTCACCTCTTTGGGTTGATGTCGGGTCAACAACCACACCAAGCCTACCGAAACGGGCAACAACACCCAAGGCGTTAAGGCAAGCGCGAACGCGGTAGCGTCAAACTGAATTTTCGGTACCAGCAGTAAAACGGTTGCAGGCAGTGAGACATAAATCACAAATTGATTTAATGCCTTAGCAAAATCAGGCGACAAGCCTACCCGTTTCAACGCGAAACCAATCGCCAACAAGGCAAGGATAAAGACAAAAAACGCCATGGTTTAGCCAATCACCTGCGTTAGTTGGGCAATTGTGCCAGTATTTCTTCGCGATAAGCCTCTAACTCACTGCGATTGATCGCAAACACCCCCATCCCACCATGCACAAACTCAAACCAGTAAAAAGGCAAATCAGGATAGACTTCCATCAGAGCTTCATCAGAAGCCCCTACCTCAACAATCAATACCCCCTCTTCGGTTAAATGCTCACTCGCTTGTGCCAAAATTTTACGCACCAAGTCTAGCCCATCCTGTCCAGCGGCTAATCCTAAGATAGGTTCATGATGAAACTCAACGGGCATATTGGCAATCTCATCAGCATCGACATAAGGAGGATTACACAAGATAAGATCATAACGCTGACCTGCCAGCTGACTGAATAAATCAGATTGAATGGCTCTGACACGGTGACTCAACCCATGCAAATCAATGTTTTGCTGTGCCACCACCAATGCTTCTGGACTGATATCAACCAGATCGACCTCAGCCACAGGCAAGACTTGTAAACTCGCCATGCCAATACATCCCGAGCCAGTACATAAATCCAATACCCGCTCACACTGATTCAGATCAACCCATTCATCAAATCCCCGAGCGATTAACTCTGCAAAGGGAGAGCGAGGCACCAACACCTGATCGTTTACCAGAAAACGCATGCCTGCATACCATGTACTGCCAGTGATATAGGCAATCGGTTTGCGCGTTTGAATACGCTCTGTCAACCAACGCTGAATCTGCTCGGCTTCCAACTGGGTAACTGCTGACGACAACCAGTCAGCTTCCAGATCAGGTGGCAAAGAAAGTGCCTGATAGACCAAAAAACGCGCCTCATCAAAGGCATTGTCCATCCCATGTCCAAAATAAACGCCAGAGGCAAGTAACTGAGTCGCGCTCCAACGAATAAAGTCACGAATGGTCAACAAACGACGGCAGTCTTGACCGTCAGCGAAGGCACGAGTTAAGTGATGATTTGGCATGATCAAGCCCCTTTTGGACGAAATGCGGTAATTTTTTCTGGATGCGTCTCAATGCGATTCGCACCAATCAGATCTAAACAATAAGGAACAGCGGCAAAAACCCCCTCTAAACATTGTCCGATGGCTGTCGGTTTACCGGGTAGGTTAATGATCAGCGTCTTCCCCCGAATCCCCGCAACTTGACGCGACAAAATCGCCGTTGGCACATACTGCAACGACACCGCACGCATCTGCTCGGCAAACCCATCCATCATTTTTTGACAGACGTTGATGGTTGCTTCTGGGGTAACATCACGCAAGGCAGGACCTGTTCCGCCTGTGGTCAAAATGAGATCACAGCCTTGCACATCAGCCAAGTCGATCAGGGTTTGTTCAATCACTGCTTGCTCATCAGGAATCAAACGACTTACGCCTCGCCATTCTGACGACAAGACCTCCCCAATCCATGCCTGCATGGCAGGTCCGCCCTTGTCCTCATAAACACCTTGTGAGGCTCTGTCTGAAATGGTCACAAATCCAATGACTGCGGGGGTTATCATCTGCTCTACTCCTATAAAAAAGGCTCTTGTGCGTTATACTATCGCATCCATTTTAACACTAGCGCGGATTTAATACCTTATTCACATAACCGTTAGAAAACCCTTTGGTCGTATTGCCAGTATTATAAACCGATAAAGCTTTACCCATGTCATGATAACGTATATAAGCCTCACCCAGTATTAACGCACCTGCACGTAGGTTAACACAAGGATCTAACATATCCTCAACCTGATAGCCAGCTTTGTGCAAAAAGCCATCAGGGTTGGCATAATGCTGACTGTTAATTTGTGCATACCCCAAATCCACCGAATAGCCTTTGGCAATATAGGTACGGGCAATAAGTGCTGAATCAGATACGGAATGAGGTTGTTTATCCAGCTTGGGACCTTGATTGATGTTGACCGCAAAGGGATTGCTGCCCGATTCGTGACGCACCACCCGACGCATGATACTGCGATAACTGAGCGGTAAACAAAGACGCAAATCTCTTTCTAAATCTGCTGAATGTTGAGCACTTAACCGCATTTTCGATTGACGATTGGCATAGTATCGCTGAGAAGCCAGCTCTAAGCCTTCAGGGGCTTGATCCTTGTCTTTAGGGGGCGTGAGATTAGGACATTTGGCAATATTGGGATCACAAGTAACCTGTGCCAATAGCGTTTTGCTGTATAACAGAGAAAAGATGATGAGCAGACGGAGCAATAACACGGGGCGTTTCTATCCAATCGTGTGAAAATTCACCCATTTTATACCCGAACTACCCGATTGACAAGACATTCATCAAACAGCAAATCCACACATCGCGCAAACAAAAAAACCAGCCTATCGGCTGGTTTTTAGTGTGAGCCTTTTAAGACTCACTGCAAGGCTTAAGCTGATTGAACCATCGCTTTAACACGTGCATTCAAACGGCTCTTCGTTCTTGCCGCTTTGTTCGCATGAATAATACCTTTACGCGCAATGGTATCAATTTGAGCTTGTGCTTTGCGGAAAGTTTCCATCGCAACCGCATGATCGCCAGCCGCAACCGCTTCTAACACACGACGGATCGCTGTTTTGGTTTTTGATTTTTGGGCAACATTACGTTGACGGTTACGTTCAGCAATCTCAGCACGTTTTTTAGCAGAAATGATGTTTGCCATTTGTGATCTCCTAAGTAATAAAATGGGTAATCCGTAGATGCTTGCAAATTATCGGTATGACAAAGCGCAAAGGCGTTATTATACCGAAATAAACGGTTTATCTCAAGCAAATTATTACTCACTTCATCAAACAACTCATGATCAGATTAGTGCAACCTTGATGACCTGATGGAAGGCTCAATGCAAGTAATCCGCTGACCACAATCCCCCTTTTTTTGCCATGGTCGCTAACATTGCCTGATGTGCCTGCCGATCCTCAGCACTTGGGGTGAAAGCGGACATGGCTTGAATCAACTTTTTCTCTATGCCCTGACCCGCTGACGCTGTCTGACCAGAATCACCTTGCGCATCCCAGCCTAAGGTCGTTTGTCCACCAGTCATCATGAGATACACATCCGCGAGAATTTCACTGTCTAACAATGCGCCGTGGAAAGTCCGCTGACTGTTATCTACGCCTAATCGCTTACACAGCGCATCTAATGAGTTTTTTTGCCCTGGATAGCGTTTTTTTGCCATCGCTAAGGTATCTGTTACCTGATGAGCTACCTCAGTAACGGTCTTCCAAGGCTTAGCTGACAAACGATCTAATTCTGCATTTAAATGACCAATATCAAAGGGCGCATTATGAATAATCAATTCAGCCCCTGCAATAAAACTCATAAAATCATCGACCACTTCCGCAAAGCGAGGCTTATCCACCAAAAACTCATTACGAATGCCGTGAATCCTCATGACTTCCTCATCCATCTGCTTGTCTGGATTGAGATACTGATGAAAGGTTCTACCTGTTACCCGACGATTTTCTAACTCAACAGCACCAATCTCAACGATACGATGCCCTTCCTTGGTTTCAATACCTGTGGTTTCCGTGTCTAACACAATTTGTCGCATGATTTGCTTCCTAAAATAACGTAACAGCTTACGCATTACAGCCAGTTTAGGCTATAATGCAAGGCTTGTTTTATGACCTCACAAGGGAGTCGCCTCATGAAAATTCGTAATGGGTCTTTGGTTTTTATTCATTATACGCTAACCAATGACGAAGGTGATGTCTTAGATACATCAATTGGCTATGAGCCGTTAGAGTACACGCATGGCAATGGCGAATTGATTTCTGGACTAGAAACTTTTTTAGAAGGCGAAGATGTTGGTTTTACGGGTAAAGTATCCATTCCGCCTGCAGAAGCATATGGTGATTATGAACCTCGCCTGACCATCATCGCACAGCGTGATAACTTTCCAGATGAAATGGCAGTAGAGTTAGGTATGCAAGTACAAACCGAATTACATGATGGTCTTGCACTCTTCCGCGTGACAGAGATTACCGATCAAGGCATTAAACTTGACGCTAATCATCCTCTGGCTGGCAAAACACTACACTTTGATGTTGAAGTTCTCGATGTACAACCAGGTGAATTGGCGGGTGAGTCTGGCTCTTAATGATCGCCAACACACCACTGCGCAACAACAAAAAAGCACGCAAATCGCGTGCTTTTTTATGACCCAACACCATTTGATTAGAAATTATGCCACGCTTCACCACTCGATGATTTTGGACTAGGTAATGCCGCTACCGACTTAGGCTTTGCTTTAGTATGCGTAATGGCAGGCGTAGCCTGATGCACGGCATGATTGATCCCCGTTTTGAAGTAACTCATGCTTTGGCGCAAGCGTTGCGCTTCGACGTTCATACTTTCGGCAGAAGCGGTTGTTTCCTCGACCAAAGCGGCATTTTCTTGCGTTACCGCATCAATACTACTCATCGCACGATGCACTTGATGAATGCCTGATGCTTGATCACTAGAGGCTTGTGCAATTTGATGAATCATATTAGTGACTTGCTCAATAGACCCCGTAATACCGCTCAACATTTCTCCAGATTTATCCGCTAACTGAGTACCTGCCTCAATACGTGCCACACTGTCAGTGATTAAGTCTTTAATGTCTTTTGCCGCATTCGCTGATTTTTGTGCCAAGGCACGAACCTCACCCGCAACCACCGCAAAGCCACGACCATGCTCACCCGCACGCGCCGCCTCAACCGCCGCATTCAGTGCTAATAAATTGGTTTGGAAGGCAATACCATCAATCAAACTCACAATATCAGAAATTTTATGACTCGACTCACGAATGGACTGCATGGCACTAATGGTCTGTTGCATCACATTCACCCCAGCCGATGCCTGATTTTGCACCTGACCAGCCAACTCTGCCACACTACGTGCATTGTCTGTGTTTGCCGTCACTGCCTCAGCAATTTGGTGCATGGTACTGTTGCTTTCCTCTAAGGCTGAAGCCTGCTCTTGCACACGACTAGAAAGATCTGCCGTGCCTTGCGTGATTTGCTCAACCGCTGAAGTCACAATAAACGACGCAGAAACGGCATTAGCCACCACATCGCGTAACCCTCTAATGGAAGTGTTCAGTGCATTTTTGGTGTCATTCAATTGACCTTGGAAATTGCCTACACACTCACGCGTCAAATCCCCTTCAGCCAGTGATAACACCATATTAGAGATGCTTTGTAAAGAGGTTGCTAACTGATCCATGGCATCATTGATATTATTTTTCATGCTTAAAAGTGAACCCTGCGCATTGGCAGACACACGACGCTCAAAATGTCCCTGATCCAAATCATTCATGACACGGTTAATGTCATCCACCACAGCAGATATATCGGTCATGGCTGAGTCAACCAAACTACGGAAAGAAGCAGGAACTTTTTGATCCATTCGCACGCTAAAATCACCCGAGTTTAAGGCTCGCATCACTTTGGCTAACTCATCAATCATAAACGAAATAGACTGGGCTGAGGCATTAACCCCTTGCTTCAACTGCTCTAAATCCCCTTGATACTGTCCCGTCATGCGACTAGAAAAATCCCCTTGGGCAATTTTCTGAATGACGGTGTTAGCCTCTGACATCCCTGATTGCAATTTTTCTAACCATTGATTCAGAGCGGTATTGGCTTCATTATGGTATTCATGAGAAACGCGCAACGCATAGTTACCTGTTTCCGAAATGTTCATTACCGTGCTTGCTGTGGCAAGACTCTCATCTCGCTCTTGACGCATCCGTTGAGCAAAATACACCAACACACTTGCCTCTAACACCACAAATACGGCATGCAAAATGGCAATATCCCAACCACAGCCATAGTTATAGATCGCAATCGGCATATCGCCTATTTTTGCTTGCCCCAACTGAAGCCCTGTGAGCAGTAGATGATGCACAGCAATGACTGCCGATGGCACAATGATCGTCAACCAATCACGATAAATGAGCATGAAACCAAGCGCAATAAAGATATGAAAGTGCATTTCAATTCTGCCCAATTGAGCCTGAATTAACACAGCTGACATCAGCATGAAAACCACACCTGCAACCACGCCAAATAAACGATTGCCTTTCAACAGAAAAAAAGCGACAACCGAAATAATACCCAAAATCAGAGATGCCGTAATAGTGAATGACATGGTGCCATAACCCAAAGGCACCACAAACATCAACACGGGCAAATGCGCCAACAAAACCATCAACATTAACTTATCCGCTGACAGGCGGTCATTTTCTTGCGCCTGCAACATTTTTATATTCGCACTCATAACTTTTCAGCCCTCTCTAAGTAACAAAAAACCCTAACTTCTCCGATCTTTTAAGCAATATACGCCATATTTCTTATAATTGCATCTCTTTTTTTAAGCGAAAATAATCTTCTTTCAATTGATCATAACGCCAATGATTACCGTTATAAATCAATTTAATACGCCCATCTGGGGCAATCAAAAAAATATCACCCGCATGCGCAATCGCTGACTCTTCTGATATGGGATTCATCAAGTGAAACGGCTGATGAAAGCGATTGGCAAGTGCTTGTGCTTTCTGTAGGTTATCGGGAATAAAAGGAATAACTTGATGCCCCAATTCTTTTGCTAAGGCAGTAAATTCAGCGGGATGATCGCGTTTCGGATCGATAGACACCAGTAGAACATGCGTGGGTTCAGCTGGCAAAGACTGCATCAGATGGAAGAGTGTTACCCATTGTTGCTGACAAAAACCATCACAATGTAAATAACCAAAATAGACCCAAACAAACTCTTGCGCTAAGCCTGCTAATGACTGTGTTTGCACACTGTGATCAGAGACTAAGGAAATTTCTGACCAAGACGGAGCTGATTCATTTACCCAACGACCATGATACTCCGTTTTGAGCAACACGGATTGCAGTAAAGGCAAAGAAAATAACACAATCGTTAAAATAGGAATAACAAAAAGATACCCATAAAAATGACGCTTATTTTGAAAGAATAGTTGGCGAAAAAACATAACCTCACCCCATCTTAACAGAAGCGATCAAGGCTAAACGATCAAAACTCATTAAAACAAATCGACATCACCACCATCCATCGAACTCGCCATCACGCGACGCATACGATTCGACTCAATACGACGACGCTCTTCACTGATTTTATGTCTGAGTTCTTCCAGACGTAAACGATAGTCCTCTGTTGAGGTCATCGGATTTTTCATCATTTCTGCACTAGACTGGTTCATGGTTGATGCCAACCCATTCAGGTTATCCAAGTGATGCTGAACCTGCTCAACCAACTGACGGGTAATGTCTTCAAATTGTAGTGAGCGAATGGCGTTATATACATAAAGATCAATGTCGGCAATCAAATCAGACACTGCCGCCAATTTTTTGCTGGTAGCCGCGTTCATCTTGCCCAGATCTTCCATCAACATGTCCACACGCGAACGAGAGTTTACCGCTTCAGCCATGTCTCTGGTTGCGGTATTACCCACAGTGGTACGCACAGAATCAACGGTCTGTCTCACTTGCTCTGCCTTGGTACGAATCTGCTCGTTCAACTGATTCGAATGCAAAGATAACTTACGCACCTCATCAGCAACTACCGCAAACCCACGTCCTGCATCGCCAGCACGTGCCGCCTCAATAGCGGCATTCAACGCCAACAGGTTCGTTTGATCCGCAATTCCCTTCACGTCAGCGAGCAGGTTGAAAATAGCACCAAATTGAGCGACCATATCGTCAATCTTAGCCACAGTGTCCTGACTCCGCTCTCCCGTCTTAACAATCAACTCGATAAGATACTGAACAATGATTCGCGTTTCATCAGAAAACTTCTGCACAGACATTTCTTCTGAACCTTCATGACTCATGTTAGCCATCAAACTCAAGACAAATGCACCTTCCTCTTGAGAGGCATTGTTGAGATCATTAAAACTGGCGTTTAAGGTCTCAATGGCTTCGGCAATCAGGTCTTTTACCTGCAACAACTCGCCACGCACAATCTCAACCTCTTGGTCAATCACCGAGTCCACATCTTGCATAATGACTTGCAAAGTATCTGCGGCATCTTGGGCTACACTGGCTGTCGAATTGTCCGTGCTGACACACGCAATCGAATGAGTGCTAGACAACAATAATGACGATAAAACCGCCCACATTGTGGTTGCTAAAACAAAGGAAACGCCAACCCACCAATAGGACAAAATAAGCGACACAACAAGAACACTTATTGTTACGCCCCAACCTATCGCATATACCGTTGTTTTACGCATCCACATTCTCCACTATTAGATCTAGTTCGATCCTAATCTGTATCATCAGCCACAGTTTTACCATGGAAAGGGTAACGACTGACACACACAAAGCTTTAGATCGAATTTGTTTTGGAGAGTTTTAGCAATTTTTGCGCCACTTCTTGCAAAGGTAAGACAAAATCAGCCGCTTTTAGTTTCACTGCTTCACCCGGCATCCCCCATACCACACTGGTTTTTTCATCTTGAGCGATGGTTGGTGCTTTGGCTGATTGGAGCTCTTGTAAGCCCTTGGCACCATCATCGCCCATCCCCGTGAGCAATACCCCAAAGGCATTAGCACCCACCACTTGCGCGACGGAGCGGAACATCACATCAACAGAAGGCTTATGACGATTGACCGCTGGACCATCATTCAAACGACAAACCAATTTTCCACCCACCGCCTCAACCAAGAGATGATGGCTACCAGGAGCAATATAGACGTGTCCCGGTAAAATCACCTGTCCGTCTTCTGCTTCATGCACGGTCATCGCACTAACACTGTCCATGCGTTTGGCAAATGGACCACTGAAAGCGGCAGGAATGTGTTGCGTAATAACGATTGCGGGTGAATTGGCAGGCATTGCCACGAGCACATCTCGAATCGCCTCAGTTCCCCCAGTTGATGCTCCTAGCGCAATCAAGGGTTGACGCACAAATCCCGTGCTAGCACCCTTACTGGCGAGAATAACATCGGCTGATAACTTAGGAGGTACCACCATTTCAGCAGAAGAAGTGGGTTTTTTAACAATTGCCGCTGGTTTTGCTGAACGCTCAGTATGCACTTGAAATTGACGTTCCATGCGTTGCAAAGGCACACGAGCCGCCATTTTAACCTTAGCAGTAATCTCTTCTTGATAATCCGCTAAGGTTCCAGCAACATTGACACGTGGCTTAGTCACGAAATCAAAAGCACCCAACTCCAGCGCACGCAAAGTAACATCTGCGCCCTTTTCAGTCAAAGATGACACCATGACGACAGGCATAGGACGCAGGCGCATTAGGTTGCTTAAAAAAGTGATACCATCCATACGTGGCATTTCAACGTCTAGGGTGATCACATCTGGTGATAGTGACTTAATCTTTTCCCTTGCTTCGAAAGGGTCATTGGCAACACCAACCACCTCAAGCTCGGGATCAGAATTAAACATCTCAGTCAGCATCTGACAGATTAAATTTGAGTCATCAACAATTAGCACTTTAATTTTTTTACTCATCTCTATCAACTCCTAGCACTTAACAACATCATAAATAAACACCAAACAACAGCACGACAACAGAATAACAGCATAATATTACATTTTCTGGTAAATGGTTTTACCCAATAGCTTGAACTGGTCACTTACCTTGTACAAAGACTCTGAGTGACCAATAAACAAATGCCCTTCTGGCTTTAACTGATTGTAGTAGCGTGCAAACAACTTCTGCTGTGTTGGCTTATCGAAATAAATGACCACATTACGACAGAAAATCAAATCAAAGGATTCATTCCATGGCCAATCTAACATCAAGTTTACCTGCTGAAATTTAATAATTTCTTGCAACTCTGGCTTCACTTTAACGAGACCACTATTCGCACCTGAGCCACGCATAAACCAACGTTTGACCCTTGCTTCAGGCACATCCTTGAGACCTTCAAGCGAATAGACCCCTGTTTTTCCTGTTTGCAGAACATTGGTGTCCAAATCTGAGGCGTGAATCTGCACATCCCAACCCGCAGGCACCGTCTCCTTGACGACAATCGCGATGGAATAAGGCTCTTCACCCGTAGAACAGCCTGCCGACCAAATGCGAATTTTCTTTTGTTGCGCATTTTTAACCAACAATTGAGGCAATAAGTCATTTTGCAAAAACTCAAAATGATGATTCTCTCGAAAGAAAAAGGTTAAATTGGTGGTAATGGCATTGATGAGGTGTGTAAACTCTTCCTCTCTTCCATCACCCTCGACAAAACTTAAATAGGCTTCAAAACTGTCAAATCCTAACGCCCTTAATCGTCTGGTTAAACGATTGTAAACCAGATTATGCTTAGAATCTGCTAAACTAATCCCAGCATAGCTATGAACCAGTGTGCGCACGCGCTCAAAATCACGCGCGGTAAATGGAAACTCCTGTTGCCCCTGCATCTTTCATCCTTCTTGCTTGGTTAACGCTCATCATCACATTTTGTGTAAGGTAACTTGAAAATGATGCCACCACTGATACCCAATACGCAAGCACTAAATCTCAACGAGACCATAAAAACGCCTGTTTCACCTACCAGTACAACACAGCAACAGACAGAAAGCACGAGAAATATCGCAAAAGCATCGCCTAATCAATTGGTTAATAACACGCAAAACCTAGCAACAAATACTACGCAGGTTATTCAGCTTCCCATGGCAACGCGCCAAGCCTTGAACCAGATCACCCAATCCTTAACAACGCAACAACCGCTAGCCAGTTTATTAAGTCAGGCAAAACCTTCAGATCAGATTGCTGAGGAAACTAACGAAGACAGTCCTCCCGAAGAAAAATTACTGAGTTTGCTGTTTCGTCACGCGGTAGCCCTCACGGGAGATAAAACACAACTTGCTAACGCATGGCAAACGGCAATTAAAGGCTACAACACCAGCCTAGAGGATGCCAATAAACAACAAGAAAACTGGCAAGAGCAACTGGAAGAGATGCTCGACTCATTAGAAGGTGACAGCCAAGAAACCTTAGAAGACCACGAGTTGATTGGGCTGGCGCAAAAATGGCTTACACGCAGTCAACACAATGCCTTTATGCAACAGTTACAACTCAATGCTGGCAATGCCATTCTGCTACAAGACATCCCCTTTCGCATCAACGAACAATGGCATGGTGCGCATGTTGAAATCGAACGATCACCACAGGGTGAGGAATATGAATGGAAACTGTTGGTGCAATTTTCTTTAGACGAAAATACACAAATCACCAGCAAACTGGTCTTAAACGCGCAACAAGAAATACAGGTGTATCTGTGGACGAATCAGCAAGAAACAACGCAAGCCTTACAGGAAAATATTCAGTCCTTAACCAAAAGCCTATACGATATTGGACTCTTACCACAAACCATCATGCTGGCTACGGGTAAAGCCCCGCAAGGAAAAGATACGCAAAAACCTTCATCACTGGTGGGCAGTGTTAATGTCACCACCTAGTGAATTGTCATCACGACAATCAACACCTAAAAATCAACATCTAAAAGCATCATTTACGCACAGGATCCGCTAATGCCATGAACCATCCGACAACAGAAGCCCCTAAAACCCTAAGCGATACGTCTCTCGCCCAAAAATCAGCGGTTGCCCTCAGATACCAGCCCAATGACTTACCGCGTGTGGTTGCCAAAGGAAAAGGCTATATTGCCCAAGAAATCATCAAGACGGCTGAGTCTGCTGGCGTGCCACTACGTCACGATCCTGCCCTAACACAGGCACTCTCCGCTCTGGAAATTCAACAAGCAATCCCCAGTGCACTTTTCTTTGCCGTGTCTCAGGTATTGATATTTGCGTTTGAAGTGAAACGCCAACAAGAACTTGATCAACAGGCATCCCCTAAAGATAAGCCCTAGCGATCAACGGGGTTTCTAAGAGACAGTACCGCCTTTTTTGGTGTAATCTTGCATCTTTTGCCAAGCAAATTTGATATGATTAGCCTTCAGATTTTTACATGATCACACCGTGATTATTCACAACTTATTACCAAGGAGTCATAGCGTGGCAGGACACAGTAAATGGGCAAACATCAAACATCGCAAAGCCAGACAAGATGCCAAGCGCGGTAAAATTTTCACACGCTTACAACGTGAGATTTTGGTTGCGGCTAAGTCAAACCCTGATCCCAGCAGTAATCCTCGCCTACGTGCCGCGGTTGATAAAGCCCTGCAAAACAATATGAAACGCGACACCATCGACAAAACGATTATTCGTGCGGCTGGTACAGGTGAAGGCGAAAACTATGAAGAACTGCGTTATGAAGGTTACGCACCTTTTGGTGTGGCAGTCATCGTTGATACCATGACGGATAACAAACAAAGAACCGTTGCCGAAGTGCGTCATGCTTTCTCGAAAAAAGGCGGCAATATGGGCACAGATGGTTCTGTTTCCTATATGTTCAAAAAACAAGGGGTCATCAGTTTAGCCAGTGGCGTGAACGAAGATGCTGTCATGAACACCGCCTTAGAAGCAGGTGCAGATGATGTCATCACGCACGAAGATGCCAGCATTGATGTCATCACCACGCCAGAAAGCTTTATGGATGTCAAAACAGCCTTAGAAGCTCAGTTCATCTTGGCACACGCCGACATTGTCATGGAAGCTGATGTTAAGGTTTCACTGAATGCAGAAGACACTCAAAAAGTGCTCGATCTGATTGATATGCTAGAAGACCTAGATGACGTACAAGAAGTCTATCATAACTTAGAAATCTCTGAAGAGGTGATGGCAGAATTAG
>CAZLOM010000034.1:0-17001 GCA_964561185.1 uncultured Piscirickettsiaceae bacterium | reverse complement strand
CGTGAAGGTGGTCGTACCGTAGGTGCTGGCGTTGTCTCTAAAGTGATTGCTTAATCCCTTTAGTAGTCTCGATTGTTCAGACGCAGAAAAAAGCCAAGCCTTGTCTTGGCTTTTTTTGTCATTTAACTGTGTTTGCTAGGAGTATGCTGTATGCAGTTTTCAATTTCTCGTCAAGCCTTATTTGGTGCTATTAAAGCCGTAGCAGGTGTGGTTGAGCGTAAAAATACCCATCCCATTTTGAGTAATTTTTTATTAGAGGTGAAAGGAAAACAACTGGTTGTTTCTGCTTCTAACTTAGAAATGGAGATTCGTATTCAGGTGCCAGAGGTGGTCGTAGCCAGTGAGGATTTTGCCATTACCTTGCCAGCGAAGAAAGTGCAAGATTTGTTGGCAACCATGCCTGACTCAGCTGAGGTAAGTTTTGATATTGCTGATGGTCATGCACAGATGAAAGTAGGCAGAAGTCGTTACAAGTTATCAACCTTGCCTGCTGAAGATTTTCCGCTCATTGATGTGAGCAACCAAGAAGCCTCCGTTGCTGTGCCACAGCTTTTATTGAGCAAAATGATTAAGCAAACTGAATTTGCGATGGCGGCTCAGGATGTGCGTTTTTATTTGAATGGTATGTTGTTCGAATTAGATAACCAACAGTTAACCTTGGTGGCTACCGATGGGCATCGTTTGAGTAAGGCATCTACTACCTTAGCGAATGCTCAGTCAGGAAAGTGGCAATTGATTGTGCCTCGTCGGACGGTGATTGAATTGGCAAAAGCAGTAGGAGATTCTGGTGATGTGATTTTGGGATTGGCAAAAAATCATCTTATGTTAACCGTTGGTGATTTATCCATGATCGTTAAGTTAATTGAAGGTAAATTCCCTGATTATCAACGCGTTATTCCACTGAATATGCCGTTTGTATTAGCCATAGATAAGGCTCCCTTTGCCGCTGGTTTATCACGTGTGGCAATTTTAGCCAATGAAAAATTGCGTGGCGTGCGTATGACCATTCAAGAAACGCAAGTGGAGTTGACAACCAGTAACTCAGAGCAAGATGAAGCAGATGAGATTATTGATGCCAATTTCAGCGGTAATACCGAGATCACGACGGGCTTTAATTTACGCTATTTGCAAGATATTTTAACCGTACTACCGCATGAACTTGCGATGATCAATTTTAGAGATGGTAACAGTGCGTGCATGACCAGCTATCCTTTGGGCGATGAAATTAGCATTACTCAAGTGGTTATGCCCATGCGTATCTAGTCGGGTGCGTTTTGGCACTTATTCAACGTCTTAATGTAGAGGGATTGCGTAATCTTCGTTCCTTAATCTGTGAACCAGCTGAAAAAACGACGATTATTTGGGGAGAGAATGGTGCGGGTAAAACAGCCATACTGGAGGCTGTTTATCTGTTGGCGACAGGACGTTCGTTTCGTGAGCATCGTTTGGCAGTGTGTCAGCAATGGCAGTCCAACCAGATGATGGTCTTTGCTCAGGTGGTCAGCGCATCAGGCGAGCATCGCTTGGGATGGCAACGTCAATCACAAGAAACTCACTTGAGGGTCGATGGTCAGGCGGTGTCGTCGCAAGCGGCGATTGCACCCTATTTGCCTGTGCAGGTATTTGCGCCTGATTATCAAGATGCTTGGGTACAAGGGCCAGCTGAACGACGCAAATTTATGGATTGGGGGGCATTTTACACCGCTCCTGATTTTATGTCTGCGTGGCGGCATTACCAACAGGCGTTAAGGCAAAGAAACCAAGCCCTTAAATTAAAGCTATCTGATCAGGAAATTGCTTTATGGCATCAGCCGTTATGGCAGTCTGCGATGCGTCTGGATGCCATTCGTCGTGCATATGTGCAGAGACTACTGCCCATTATTGCTGATTATGCCCCTAGGGTAAGTGACGCGTTACAAGGGCTAGGATTGCATTATCACACAGGGTGGGCGCAAGACGGTGATTTGCTGGTGCATTGGGAAACCCATATTGAACAGGATCGACTGATGGGGTTTACGCAGGCTGGACCTCATCGTGCGGATCTTAAATTCAAGGTGGATGGAAAAGATGCCTTAAGCGTCTTGTCTCGCGGTCAACAGAAATTATTGGCTTTTTTGCTGTTGTTGGTACAAACGCTTGATCTTACGCAACACACTGCCGAAACGCCTATTTTATTGTTAGATGACTTGTCTGCCGAATTAGATACGGTTCATCGCGAACGTGTGTTAGCTCTATTGCCTGAATTGAACTGTCAGTGTTTTTTGACCACGACAAATGCCAGACAATTTGATCAAGTGTCGGATGCTGTTTATTGGCAGATGAGTCAAGGTGTATTGGTGAGTTAATTGTTAACCTTATGTTTATTCAAGATGTTATGCAGAATTCTGCCAGACAGCAAGACCATGACATAGTGTCAAAAGTTATCTCTTCTTAGGCTAGCAGATGAGATGAAATGCGTAGCTGATAAATAAAATTAGCCGAATCACTAGCTTTTTTTATTTGATCAATCGCTTTGTTATACAATATCATTATCGTGTAATATCTTTTGATCAACACGTTTATCGTTTATAGAGTGGTAATATTAGTTAAGGAGAGTCCCGACCATGGCAATGAATCGTCGTGAGTTTATGCGTATTATGGGTATGGCTGCAGCGGCAGGCATGTTACCAAGCATGGCAAGAGCAGGTGCAGAAGCTGACCTATACAAAATGCCACAGATGAGCAAATCATCTGTGCGCATTTTACACATCACTGATACTCATGCTCAGTTAAAGCCTATCTATTTCCGTGAGCCAAACGTGAACTTAGGTATGGGTGATGCTTTTGGTAAATTGCCACACATCGTGGGTGAAAAGCTATTGAAAGAGTTGAACATCAAGGCTGGTTCAATCGAAGCCTACGCTTACACCTACCTAAACTTTACCGATGCGGCACGTAAATATGGTAAAGTTGGTGGTTTTGCACATTTGAAAACGCTATTGGACACCTTGCGTGATCAAGCGGGCGGTCGTCAAAACACCGTGACCATTGACGGTGGCGATACATGGCACGGTTCAGGTACAGCTTTATGGACGCGTGGTGCGGACATGGTAGAAGCCTGTAACCTGTTGGGTGTTGACGTAATGACCGCTCACTGGGAATTTACCTACACGCAAGAAGAAGTGTTCCGTAACTTGTCTAAATTCAAAGGCGAAATGGTTGCACAGAACATTCTGGTCAGAGAAGATGCGCTGTTCGGTGATGACTATAAGGCATTGACAGCGAAATACAAGGGTATTGGCTTACACAGTGAAGAAACACGTCATGCCTTCAAACCTTACACCATTAAAGAGTTGAATGGTCACAAGGTTGCGATCATTGGTCAAGCCTTCCCTCGTTTGGCAAATGCTAACCCACGTTCAAACTTCCCAGATTTGACGATTGGTTTACAAGAAGAAGAGATGCAGGCGACTGTGGATCACATTCGTAACACTGAAAAGCCTGCTGCTGTGATTGTTATTTCTCACAATGGTATGGACGTTGACGTGAAAATGGCGGGTCGTGTAACGGGTATCGATGCGATTTTCGGTGGTCATACCCATGATGGTATGCCAACACCCGTTAAAGTGAAAAACAAGTCTGGTGTCACTTTAGTCACTAACGGTGGTTCTAACGGCAAATTCGTTGGTGTGATGGATTTAGACATCAAAGGCGGTAAGGTTGCTGGTGTTCAATACAAGCTATTGCCAGTCTTCTCTAACATCCTAGCGGCTGACAAAGAAGTTGAAACTTACATCAACACCATGCGTCAAACCAAGTATGACGATAAAGTCATCGAAGGTCGTCGTGCAGACAATGCCTTCAACAAAGATCGCCTAGGTAAATCTTACGAGTCATTGTTGAGCGAAGTATGTGGTGTGGCTGGTGAAACACTCTACCGTCGTGGTAACTTCATGGGTACTTGGGATCAGGTTATCGTTAACGCATTGCGTGAAGAGCATGATACACAAATCGCCTTGTCGGCTGGTGTGCGTTGGGGTACTTCAGTCTTAGCGGGTGATAACATCACTTTTGACAACATCATGGACGAAACCTCAATGACTTACGGTGAAACCTACCGTAATGAAATGACTGGCTCTCAGTTACATGAAGCGATGGAAGGTATTGCAGACAACCTATTCGTTGCTGATCCTTACTTGCAATCAGGTGGCGACATGGTGCGTATCGGCGGTCTAACATATGACATCGACCCAACACAGCCATTAGGCAAACGCATCTCTAATGTACGTTTAGACGATGGCACGCCAATTGATTCTGGTAAGTCTTATACAGTTTCTGGTTGGGCGCAGGTTGACTCAGTGGGTTCTGGTCGTTTGATTCATGATGTGGTTGCTGACTATGTTCGTAAGCACAAAGAAATCAAGCTTTCTAAAGTCAATCACCCCGGTTTGAAAGGCGTAAAAAACAACCCTGGTGTTGAGAACTATGCTACGCCATTGATGTAATCAATCTCCAACCCTTCTCGTGAGTGTCTTCCGCACTCAGTTTGATGGGTTAGTTTGTGTTATAAAAGACCCCCTCCTAAAGAGGGGGTTTTGTTTTTGTTCGTTTTCTGCTTCTTTTTCGTTACTTGTTTTTCTTTAATAAAATTTGTTTACCTGTGATTGTAAAAAAATTCAATTGGTGAAATGGTCTGTTTTCGTTTACTATCTCAAGTTGATAAGTTTCACTAATAGGTTATTAGTTTTGTTTATGAAACTTGATAACTGCGTTGGGTGCGACAAAATGTCACATAGCTAAAAAGAAATAGTTATGTGAAAATAATAGGCGATGACACAAAGATCATCGTATTTTTGCTACATTATGAAGGAGTCAAGAAATGGACATGATAGGTCTATTTCCGACTTGGTATGAGCCTGGCGTGGGGAGCGGTTGGGTTGTGGGGATTATTGCCACAATTCACGTTCTCTTCTCTCATACCTCGGTCGGAGCCGCTATTTTCTTTGCCTTTCTGGCAACCATTGCGTACAGTCGTAACAAACCAGAATATCTGGATTACATCAAAAAATATGGTTTATTCTTATTAGTCTTCTCTTATGTGCTGGGGTCAATTACAGGTCCTGGTATTTGGTATTCCACCACCGTTGCCAGCCCAAGAGGCATTTCATCGCTGATTCATAGCTTTGTGTGGAAGTGGGCGACTGAGTGGGTATTCTTCGTGATTGAAGTGATCGGGGTTTACATGGTGGTTTACCTTGTCGGTAAAATTGACCAGCGTACCCATTTGCGCATCACATGGATTTTTGGTTTGGCATCTTATGCCACCATGGTTATCATTCTCGGTATTCTTTCATTCATGATGTGGCCTGGTAAGCCAGAGTGGTTTACGGACGGTGGTTATCTCAATGGTTTCTATGGTGCCAATACCTTTGCTCAGTTGGCGATGAGAACTTTCTTTATGATGGCAATCACTGCTGTCGTCGGTAGTATTGTGCTATCTCGTTTCAAGGAAGACGACCTACGTAAGGAATTGTCACGCTACATGGCGATCATGGGCTTGGTAGCAACCATCCTTGGTGGCGCATTGTTCCAATGGTACTTGCAAACCTTGCCAGAAACGGCACATTTGGTCATGGAAAACCGTCTGCCTGACTGGTTCCCAATTGCCATCATGAGCGTGCTTGCAGGCATGCTGTTCTATTTCTTAGTATTATTGTTTACGCCTAAGTTGGTCACAACCTGGGTTGCCTCCTTAGCGACGGTTGCCTTATTGGTCTTTGGTTTATGGCCTGAAGAAGTGGCGCGTGAGTCAATTCGTAAGCCTTATGTCGCAGGTCAGTATGTCTATTCTAACCAAGTGATTGCGCGTGATGTACCAGGATTGGGCATTCATTCAGAAATTCCAACGCTAGAAAAAGTCGGTATTCTCAAAGCCCATCCTTTCCTACCAGAGAATTTGAGAAGCGTTACTGAAGACAATAAAATTCAAGTCGGCGAAGCCATTGCTTTAACCTATTGTAGCAATTGTCATAGCTTGAGCAGTACAGGGATTCGCCCATTGGCGCGTTATTTTGGTGGTAACACCGATGTGTCTGCAATCAAGGCTTATTTGTTAGGTGGCTTGGCAACGGGTAATACCCTCTATATGCCAGAAATGCCCTTAAAAGATGACGAGGCTACTGCCTTAGCTGAATACATTGCTGGATTAGCAGTGACTCAGAAAACAGCTGTGGCACAGTAATTAGGAGTAGAGTTTCATGGAAGCTGAAGTATTAAATGCCTTGCGCGATCCTGCGGGTTTGCCAACGCATCCTATTGTCTTTTTGGTCTTAGGGGTTGTGACCTTTGCGCTACATATTGCGGCAGTGCAGATTATGTTGGGCGCTTCTGGGTTGACCTTGTGGGGCGCATTGTCGAAAAATCAATATCGTCGTCAACTGGCTGATGATATGTTGGGTGTGGCGAAGGTCATGCTATCGGTGGCTATTGTGATTGGGGTTGCGCCCTTGTTGTTTGTACAGGTGGTTTATGATCCCTTTTGGTATGCCAGTAACGTCTTATCCGCTTGGTGGGTGATTGGGTTTATTGTCTTCTTAATTCTTGGTTATTTAGCCATGTATTGGTTCTACTGGAAGAATGAAGATCTTGTGAATAAACCAACCAAATGTCCTGGATCAATGGTGATTGCGATTGCCTTACTCTTGGTCGTTGGTTTCATTATGCACGTCTTGACCAGTCAAATGTTACAACCCGATCAGTGGGTCAATTGGTACGCGCCTAATGGCGTGATTGATGCCTCTGGTCGCCATATTCATGCGTTTAACTTGTGGCGTTTTGCCTTCTTTATCAGCTTGAGTGTGCCTGTGATTGGTGCTTTCTTATTGGCCTACCGTCGTTATCTGCGTGTGAAAAGCAATGCTGATCATGCCTATTTGAATTGGGTCGGTGAGTTAGGCATGAAAGCCATTACCCTTGGTGGTGTGGTGTCGTTGATTTTGGGTGCTGTGTGGTTATTGGGGTTAGAAGGCAAGTCTGCTGAGTTTGCTTTGTCTCCTTGGACAATGCTGTCAGCGATGGCGCTCTTAGCCGTGGTTGCTTATGCTGTGTGGACATGGCAGAACGCACGTGACTCTTTCCACAGTTATTTTGTTTTAGCGGTTGGCGCGGTGGCGTTGATCGTGGTTGCGGCGGCACGTGAGTGGTTGCGTTGGACGATTTTAGTCGATGGCTTTGGCTTTGACGCATGGAATTATCCATTAAACATTGACTGGTATAGCACGGTGCTCTTCTTTGCAACCTTCCTTGTGGTTGGTGGTAGCGTGTGGGCTTACTTCTTGACCGTTGCTTGGCAGGCTGGGCAGACGACGGGGGTTTATACCCCATCACCCAAAGTGACAGCAATGGGTAAGTTTGCGCTTGCCACAGTCGTGTTATGGATGGTGCAGTTCTTTGCCGTTGGTTTCTATGTGTGGATGCGATAAGGAGTAGATGATATGCGTTTAACCTCAATGATTCTGCTCTCTGTCGCCATGCTTGCAGGTCAAGCTCAGGCGGGTGAGGGACATGTACACCCTAAGGAAGATATTCCAGCCTTGATCAAAAAATATTCCATGCCTACGGGGAAAATGTTAGGCGATAACTGTTCAGCTTGTCATGGCACATTAGGACGCGAGTTCGGTGAAGCCATGCCACCCTTGGCAGGCATGAGTAAGCAAAGTTTTATTCAGGTGATGAAAGCCTATCGTGATAACCGTTCGCCCTCTATTGTGATGCACGATGTGGCTTATGTTTATACCGATGAGGAGATTGAAGCGATGGCAGATTATTTTGCCGCGCAAGAGCCGACACAGTGGCCTAGTGCTGTGCAAGGAGCGAAATAATGACACAAGCAATCAAACAACAGATCACGCGTCGTGAATTGATTAAGCGTTTTGGCGCGACTGCCTTTGCGACGACAGGGCTATTTGGGGCATCATCCTTAGCCTTTGCGAATAATGCCGCAAATGTCGTGATTATCGGTGGTGGCGTTGGTGGTGCGGCTTCTGCTAAGTATTTGCGTTTGTTGGATGCCAATATTCGCATTACTTTGATTGAGCCTAACCCAACCTATACTTTTTGCCCTGGCAGTAATGAAATATTATCAGGACATGAAACCCTAGAGAATTTGACGTTTAACTATGCAAATATGCAGTCACGCTATGCGGTGAATGTCATTCAGGCAAAGGCGTTAGATATTGATTACACGGCTCGTCAAGTGCGTCTTTCTAATGGTGAGACGGTCGGCTATGACAAGCTGATCGTATCAACGGGTCCTGATGATCGCTATGATCTGATAGAGGGTTATACTAAGGCACTCGCTGAAACTGACTTTCCACATGCGTGGAAAGCAGGGCCACAAACACTTAAGCTGAAACAACAAATCGAGTCTATGCCACAAGGGGGTAAGTTGGTGATTTCAGCACCGCAAGCCCCTTATCGTTGTCCGCCAGCACCATATGAACGCGCTTCTTTTGTTGCCAATTATTTGAAGATACACAACCCGAGCGCAAAAATTTTGATTCTTGATAGTAAAGAAGACTTTGTGTTTGATAAGCAATACTTTGATTTCTGGGCAAAAGAGCATGGTTACGGCACCAGTCAATCACGTATTGAATGGATTCCTGCCAAACAGGGTGGCAAGGTTATCGCCTTTGACCCGACGACCAAGACGCTAAAAACAACGACCAGCAGTATTCAAGCGGATGTGGTGAACATCATCCCTGCTGAGAAGGCTTCTCAATTTACGGTGGATACAGGGCTGAATCAAGGCAAACAATGGGTGCCAATTGAATGGAAAACCTTTCAGTCTAAAATCGATCCGAATGTGTTTGTAATTGGTGATACGATTGACACTCCCATGCCAAAAACGGGTTATGTTGCCAGCAATCAGGCGAAGGTGGTGGTACAGGCGATTGTCGATATGCTTGCAGGTCGTGAAGTGGGTACGCCTTTTATCACCAATAACTGTGTCGCTATGGCGAGCGAGGATTATGGCATGACCATTACCGCAACCTTCCGTTTTGCAGGCGATCATTACGCGGTGCAATCGCGCATTTCTCAGGTGGAAACAACCGATGCCATGCGTCGTTTGCGTGGTAGTGTTGCCAAAAATTGGCAACGTACCTTCCGTAAAGACATCATGGGTTAAGGAGAAAATGTCATGAAAAAATCCGTTTTTTGGTTGGCAGGTTTCACCTCTTTGATCTTGAGTCAATCTGGATTTGCCCAATCACACGAAGCCGTACACGCGGTGGCATGGACACCAGCAAGCCTTAAACAGGTGTTGGTCGAAATGCCAACCCCTGATATTGCCAATGGTGAAAAACTTCATCGCTCTGCGGTGTGTATGAGTTGTCATGGTGAAAAGGGCATTGCCGAAACACGTAACGCACCCACCTTGGCAGGTAACAATGCCAACTATTTGTATAAAACCTTACTGGATTATCAGCAAGGCTTACGCAACGAAGGTGATGGTAAAGCAGATGTGATGCAGTCGGTTGCTAAAGCATTATCGAAGCAAGAGATGGCTGACTTGGCTGGCTATTATGCGGTGCAAACAGTCCCCAAAGTGACCTTAATTGCCACCGATGCTGACACCATGCACTTGATCAAAAAGGGCGATCCTCAGCGATTGGTAACGGCTTGTGCCGCTTGTCATGGATTACAGGGTCAGGGCGGTATGAAGCACAAAGCAGTACCTCTGTTAGCAGGTATGGAGCCAAGTTATTTTATCCGTAGCATGAAGTCTTATCGTGAGGGTACGCGTCAGAATGATGTGCATCAAGGCATGGCACAGTTTGCCAAACACCTTACCGATGCAGAAATTGCTAACTTGGCGAAATACTATCAAGGTGATCTGCCAGCTAAATAGCTATTTTTGTATAACGACTTCCTCAGTTGGGTTAACCAACGAATCCCCAGTTCCCCGTCCATTGGACGGGGTTTTTTGATGATCATTTTCTCGTCTTAAAAAATGCCATATTTTCTTTTAAGTTGTTCGCTTCGTTATTGAGACTTTCTGCCGCCGCAGTCGTTTCTTCTACGAGGGCGGCATTTTCTTGTGTAATTTGATCAATATCCGCAATGGCTTTGTGAACATGGCTGATGCCCGTCGTTTGTTCGCTGGATGCTGTCGCAATAGATTCTACCATCTTCGCAACATTGGCAATGGAATCGGTAATGCCGTTTAACATTTCACCTGATTTATCAGCCAATTGCGTGCCTGCTTCAATACGGGAAACACTATCTGTAATTAATGTCTTGATATTTTTAGCCGCTTCTGCTGATTTTTGTGCTAAACCACGTACTTCTCCTGCGACCACCGCAAACCCGCGTCCATGTTCACCTGCACGAGCCGCTTCAACTGCCGCATTTAAGGCGAGTAGATTGGTTTGGAAAGCAATACCGTCGATAATGCTAACAATATCTGAGATTTGCGTGCTTGATTCCTTAATGGATTGCATGGCTGTGATGGTTTGTTGCATGACTTCGGCACCTGATCCTGCCTGATGTTGTACCTGATTTGCTAAGTTAGCAACCTTGTGTGCATTTTCGGTGTTCATCTGGACGGCAGAAGCAATTTCATGCATGGTAGCACTGGTTTGTTCTAAGGCGGCGGCTTGCTCTTGTACGCGTCCTGATAGGTCAGCGGCACCGAGAGAAACTTGATAAGCGGCATCACTCACAATCGCAGAGGTTTCCGTAGCACGCTCAACCAATTCTTTAATTTTTTTCGTGGAATAATTGAAGGCATTTTTCAAGTCATGTAATTGACCTTTGAATGTGTTGCTAGGGAGTGCTTGCGTTAGGTCTCCCTTTGCCTGACTGGCGACAGCCGCACTAATGGCATCAAGTGCTTGTTGCACCGTATCCATTGCTATATTGACATCTTGCTTGATTTCTTGATAAATCCCTGCCGCTTGCGCATTGATTCTATGGGTAAAGTCGCCATCTTTTACACTACTGAAAACCGTTGCCAGTTCTGTAATGACGGTTGCCTCTATGGTTCTGTCTAGCCATTCAACCACATAACCTAAGCGAGTAGCATTCATGTCTATAGGAATAACGGTTAAGCGTATGACTAGGTTTGGTAGTGTGAGCTCAGATTGCACAGGTTTGGTAATATTTGAGAGTAGGTGTCGTTGGTGACTAGGATTTTTATGAAAAATATCCATGTTACTGCCAACAACCTTGTCAGCAGAAAATAGAGGTAAAACCTGTTTGAGAGCAGATTCTTTCTCGGTAAAAAAACGTGTTAAGGCATTATTGGTGCTGACGATCGTAAAATCATGATCAGCAATCATAATATTGGATGATGCGGCATTTAAGGCTTGAACCATCACTTGTGCTTCTCTAACGGCATCATAGTTTTTTGCCATACCTTCAGCAACGCGTGAACGAATCAAATTAAACTGAAAACCGAGCGAACTACTGTCCATGATTGGCTGTTCGCAGTGTGCATTACAAATGTTTTCAATACCTTTTTGAATTTCAGGCGATAGGTGATCTTTGCGATAGAGTTGTTTTGCTAGGTAAGCAAGTCCTGCTAACCCAAATGCTGTCATTAATCCTGTCAGTAGGGGAGAGGTCAGTATTCCTGTTGATAACACACCCAAGGAAGTGGTTAGTGCAACCATACTCAAGGCATTAAATAAGCTTTCTTTTCCTTGGGTTAGTTTTGTCCATGGCATTGGTTTTCTGCCAGATTTTATGTCTGCATAAAGTGATTGAGCAAATGAAATTTGTTCCCGTGTCGCAGGATAACGAACAGATACATAGCCAGTCACTTGTCCATTGTGAACAATCGGTGCCGCATTAGCCGATACCCAATAATGGTCGCCGTTTTTGCGCTTATTTTTTACAATACCATACCATGGTAATCCTGCTTGCAATGTCTTCCATAAGTCTTCAAATGCTTCTTTTGGCATATCAGGATGCCGCAATAGGCTATGTGGCTTGCCTTGAAGCTCACCATCACTATAACCAGAAGCATCTCTAAATCCTGCGTTATAAGAGGTAATGTTTCCTTGCATATCAGAGGTAGAGAGGATTACCAATGTCGATGGTAAAATATATTCATTTTGTGTGCTTGAACTCATAGTCCCTTCTTGTATGGATATTTTCTACGTAAATAATGTTGCTAAGATAATGTTAATATTACTGTTTTATGCGGTAGTATATCACTTGTACAGCAATAATTATTCCAATAATTGGTTAGGCTGTCACGCTATGAGTAAAAACACAGAAGTTTAGGATCAGGGGAGGGACTTATCAAAGACTAAAACTTTTTTCAGGTAGGAATGAAAGCAACTTGCGTTAAATCAAGATGAAGGCTTGCACCTTTTGTCGGCTTACAGTATAGTTATGCTTGCCTTCTGAGGAGTTGGAGAAATAATATGGAATTAGTGAAATTTTTAGGATTTTTGGTAGCAGGTGTTGTTGTACCATTAGCCTTGATTTTGGGTGTTTACTTCGGTTTCTTACCAAGTGTCATCACAAGCGTTGTGGGTACTGTGGGAACAGCATTGGCTGTTTCAATCACCGTTGGTTTCAGCGTGTGGTTGATGTGGTCTGACATTTCAACAGGTCGTTACAGCAGTAAAGCCTAAGTTTGTCTGTCAGTACAAAAACCCAGCTTCTTGCTGGGTTTTTGTTTTTCTACTGTTCCTTTTCTGGCATAATAGTCGCTAATCATACCTTTTGCACAACATGGCATCGCATTAGCCATGATTATTAAGTAAAGAAGCATAAAAGAATGGAACGTGTACTCCCCCCTGTTTCTCCAATGAAATCTCAGCCCTCTGCTCGCCCATCATTTGATGATGATCATGATATGCAACCGCTTTTTGAGCGTAATCCTCCCAACAATAAAAATATGGGTTTTGGGGGAGGGAATGGTACACCGCCTCCTTACTATTCATCCTCACCTGATGAGCAACCGCCCAAAAAGAAACGTAAATGGGCGATTATCTTCTGGACGCTGTTCTTTCTGCTGTTAGCAGGTTCTGGAACGACGGCTGTGGTTGGTTATTTTTACTGGCAAAATGTGTATCACAAGCTACCTGATGTCAGTGAGCTCAAGAATGTTCAAATGCAAGTGCCTTTACGCATCTATACCTCTGATATGAAGCTCATGGCTGAGTTTGGTGAGAAAAAGCGCGTCCCCTTAAATTATGATCAAATTCCTCCTAAAATGATTCAAGCCATTCTTGCTTCTGAAGATGATCGCTTCTTTGAGCATCCGGGGGTGGATTATCACGGTATTTTACGTGCTTTTTATGAGCTCATTAAAACGGGACATAAGAGTCAGGGTGGTTCAACCATTACCATGCAGGTAGCGCGTAACTTCTATTTGTCACCTGAAAAATCGTTTCAACGTAAAATCAATGAGATTGTTTTGTCATTCAAAATTGAGAATGAGTTGACCAAGCAGGAAATTCTTGCCCTATATCTCAACAAGATTTTCTTAGGACATCGTTCATATGGCGTTGCCGCGGCGGCACAAACCTATTTTGGTAAGCCATTAGATCAATTGGAAGTTGGTGATCTTGCTGTCTTAGCAGGCTTGCCCAAAGCACCTTCAACCCTCAATCCTGTGACCAATGTAGAAGCCTCTAAAAATCGTCGTGATTATGTGTTACGACGTATGGCAGAGTTGGGTTATATTTCTGAGTTAGAAAAAACCAATGCACAAGCCAAACCCGTGATTGCCAGTATTCACAATTCAGTTCCTGAAGCCAATGGAGATTATATTGCTGAAATGGTGCGTCAATGGGCGTTGGACAAGTATGGGGATACGATTTTGGAGCAAGGGGTGAACATCATCACCACCATTCGTTCTGATTTGCAAACGCAAGCGCAAAAAGCCATAGATCATGGTGTTATCTCGTATGAACGTCGTCATGGTTATCGTGGTCCGATTAAAGTATTGGACGCTGAAGCCATGCGTGCCTTTCCGCAAAGTGTTAGTGATGTGGTCGTGCCAGATGGATTGCAATTGGCGGTGGTCACTCAGGCGTATCAAGAGCGTACGAAGAGTGCGCAGTTAAAGCTGGCTGATGGTCATTTGATTACCCTTGATGCGAAGGCATTAGACTGGGCAAAAAACTTCCGCGAGCCCGGACGTAGAGCCGTTTTGCAAACGGGTGACTTGGTTTATGTCGAAGCGCAATTAGGCGACAGTTACGCCTTGGCACAACAACCCAAAATTCAATCGGCTTTGGTAAGTTTGGATGCCAAAACAGGGGCGTTGTTGGCTTTGTCGGGCGGTTATGACTTTGCCCGTAATCAATTCAACCATGCGGTGCAAGCAAGAAGACAACCGGGTTCTAGCTTCAAGCCTTTCCTCTATGCCGCCGCCTTAGATAAGGGTTATACGCCAGCAACCATTATTAACGATGCACCCATTACGCAGTATGATGAATTTAATGAGGACTATTGGAAACCTGAAAACTCCACAGGAAAATTCGGTGGACCAACCCGTATGCGTATGGCGTTGACGGCATCATTAAATCTGGTGTCGATTCGTATTTTACAAGACATTGGTATTGATTACTTTTTAACCTATTTGCGTCAGCTAGGTATCGAAAATAAAGAAATGTCGAGTGTGCGCAACCTTTCCTTATCCTTAGGGACTGCCTCTATGACCTTGTTAGATCATACAGGGAATTACACCATGTTTGCGAATGGCGGCTATCGCTTACAACCCTATTTTGTGTCGCGGGTTGAAGATGCCCGTGGCAATCCGCTTTATGAAACCCCCATTACGCAATTTTGTGACCAAGATTGTCCGAATGGTACTGCCAAAAGGGTGATTAAAGCGACCACGCATTATCTCATCACCAGCATGATGCAGGATGTGGTACGTGCAGGTACAGCAAAGGGTGCGATGGTGCTTAAACGCAATGATTTGGCAGGAAAAACAGGTACCACCAATGACATTAAAGATACCTGGTTTATGGGCTTTAATCCAGATGTGGTCACAGGCGTATGGATGGGCTTTGATCAGCCAACCTCAATGGGGCGGTCTGAGTCAGGTGGGTCGTCATCTTTACCGATATGGGTTGACTATATGCGTCTTGCCCTTAAAGACAGTCCAGATGTGGGCTTTCCTAAGCCAGTAGGCATTATTAGCAAGCGCATTGATGCGGTAACAGGCGAGTTATTGCCTGTTGGTCAGTCTGGTGGTATCAACGAAGTGTTTGATGAAAATAATTTACCCGTGGTCTCTGAACCTGATCCATTAAGGGAGCTACAACATGAACTCTTCTGATTGGCAAGATCTATGTGTTGAATGTAAACTAGGGAAGTTTGTCCAAGCCAATCCTGTGCGTGGTAGTGCGTCTGATCGCAGTTGGTATTTACAGACTGCCAGTGGGGCGTTTTTCGTTAAAACGGCTTTGGCGCGTTATTTGCCTTTGTTGGCTTCGGAGGCGGATGGTTTGCGTGCTATCGGCACAACCAACAGCCTAAAATGTCCAAAAGTGATCGCCATGTATCAAGGGGTGAAGTGGTCAGCGATGGTGCTCGAATGGGTAACACTTGCCCATCATTATGTGCCTAGTGATCGTGACTATGAGCAATTGGCAGAAAAATTAGCCGAGTTGCACCACCATCAGGCGAAACAGTTTGGCTGGCAAGTCAATAATTTCCTTGAATTGTCGCCTCAGCATAATGTGCGCTTGTCTGACTGGGCCAGTTTTCTGCGCAGTCAACGACTCTTGCCACAAATCACCATGGCGCGAGATCGTGGCTTATCACGCAATACCTTGGAGCAGGTAGATGCGGTAATGGCGGAATTAGAACATATTTTTGCGTCTGATTTGCCTGTTCCTGCCTTGGTTCATGGTAATTTCTGGCATGACAACATCGCTTTTTCTCCCGAAGGTGAACCCATTGTCTTCAAACCTGCTTGCTACTATGGTGATCCTGTGATGGACATTGCTCGTGCGCAATTGGGGGGGCAGTTACCCGAAGGTTTCTATTCCGCTTACTGGCAGAATGCCAAACATCACAAGCAAGAGACTCTACGTCTTGAGATTTATCAGTTGTATTTTTTACTACATCAGTTTAATCATTTGGGCGGACAATTCACAAAACCGATTAGTCAGCTGGCTGAACGCATTACCGCACAACTCTCTGCTTAGTCTTGGCATTGTTTATGTGGTTTGACCAACTCGTCCTGTTGTTGGTGTCCTTAGTGGCCAATGCTTTTTCTGCCTTAGCAGGCGGAGGGGCAGGGCTGCTGCAATTCCCAGCGTTGTTGTGGTTGGGCTTGCCTTTTACCCTTGCCTTGGCAACGCACAAGGTGGCGAGTGTGGCGTTGGGGGTTGGTGCGGCATTGCGCTATTTGCAAGCCAAACAATTAAGCTGGCGTTTCTCGCTCTATGTGTTAATGGTCGGTTTACCTGGGGTTTGGTTGGGGGCAATCACTGTGTTGGCGATTCCTGAGGCTTGGTTGTTGATTGCCTTAGGGCTGTTGACCACAGGCATGGGCATTTACTCATGGCGCAAGCCAGACTTAGGCTTAGTGGGGGTTGATAAGGAAAAGAATGGGTTATTTTGGCTCATTGGGAGCTTGGTGTTGTTTGGTATTGGGGTGTTAAATGGCTCCTTGACCTCGGGTACGGGATTGTTTGTGACGCTGTGGTTGGTGCGTTGGTTTGGCTTAGACTACAAGCAGGCGGTTGCCTATACCTTGGTGTTGGTTGGTTTGTTCTGGAATGGAGTCGGTGGCGCGACGCTTGCTGTTGTTAGTGAGGTCAAGTGGGACTGGTTGCCTGCGTTGTTGATTGGGTCGTTTGTGGGTGGCTATTTAGGAGCACACCTAGGGCTACTCAAAGGCAGTTTGTGGATCAAACGCGCCTTTGAGCTGGTGACGATACTGACAGGGTTGAGTTTATTGTTACGCAGTGGTTTTTGAGGGTTATTGATTGGGTAATTCCTTGACCCGCCACAAGTCAACGAGTTTGCCACAGTTGGTGG
>CAZLOM010000033.1:14837-17866 GCA_964561185.1 uncultured Piscirickettsiaceae bacterium | reverse complement strand
ATGGCATGGAAAGACAACGCCTTAGTGATTGCTCGCTTAAAAAACCTCATCGAGTACGCGCTTCGTAGCGAAGACCAACAGATCACGCTATTTCTCGTCAGTCATCAGCTAGAAGTACCCAACGCCATTGAGAAATTCGTAACCGTATTCGACCTACCACTGCCCGATGAAACCAGCATTCGCCAAATCATCACCGAATTTGCCGAAGAAGTCTGCGAGGAAATTTCAGAAGCCGATATGGCACAATTTGCCTTAGCCTTCCAAGGCTTAACCCGCTATGAAATTGTGCAACTGCTCAAACGTGGTTATCAAGAAGATGGTCAACTGAACAGCGAAGACCTACAACTCATTCATGATGAAAAATCGCAAATCATCAAAAAAAGCGGTACGTTGGAAGTCGTTGAGGTTAAAGAAAGCCTAAAAGACATCGGAGGCTTAAATGCCCTCAAGCCGTGGTTGAAACAAAAAGCAAAGGTTCTCAATAATTGGTCAGAAGCGCGAGCGTTTGGCGTAGAACCACCGAAAGGCATCATGATTGTGGGTATGCCGGGATGTGGAAAATCACTCACCGCCAAAGCAACGGCTAAATTGTTCAATCTGCCCTTATTGCGCTTAGACATGGGTAGCTTGATGGGAAAATATGTGGGTGAAAGTGAAGGCAATATGCGCTATGCCCTGAAAATTGCTGAAGCCGTTAGCCCTTGTGTGTTGTGGATTGATGAAATCGAAAAAGCCTTTGTTGGCATGGGTAGTGGTGGTTCGGAGGTTTCTACGCGCATGTTTGGTTACTTCCTATCATGGATGCAGGAAAAGCAAAGCCAAGTCTTTGTGATTGCCACCGCGAATGATATTTCAGTCTTACCGCCTGAGTTACTGCGTAAAGGTCGCTTTGATGAAATCTTCTACGTCGATTTCCCGAACGATGCTGAACGCAAAGCGATTTTTGAAGTTCACCTTCGCAAACGCAAGCAGTTGAACGATAACATCAACCTCGATGAACTGGTCAAAAATACCAAAGACTACTCAGGTGCAGACATTGAAGCCGTGGTAAAAGACAGCATCGAAAGTGCCTTTGTTGACTCGGTAAAAACACTCGACACCGCCAGACTCTTGAGCATCATCAAAACCACCCAACCACTTGGTCAGGTGATGAAAGACAAAGTGGACGAGTACAAAACCAAGTTTGAAAAGATGAAGATTAAAAAGGCTTCGTGAGTAACCATGAGCAACCAGCGTAGGGATGGTGTTACTTGGATGGTAATGGTAGTGCATGATGTTGGCGTTCATAGACTTTCAGGGCAATCACATGAAAATATTAGCATAGCGTACATTACCCTCACCCGCGCTAACGCGCACCCTCTCCCCGAGGGAGAGGGTTTTGTAACTATTTGAAAAGATAAGTATATAAGCCCTTCTCCCTCAGGGAGAAGGGTTTGGGATGAGGGCAGAATAAACGAAATTAAGATGAAACAGTCAAGTTGTAGTTTTTATATAACCAGTTGAAAATAAGCTGTAATTATTTTTCATCCCTAGATTGTTTTTTAATAGGATCAAATCATGACAACCACACCAACATCAACCCCGATTCAACCGCTACAAGGCGACATTCTCACGCAAGAAGAGTTTCAGCAAGAACTGGCAGATAAACTCGAAAAAAGCACCTTAGGTACGGCAGACAATGGCGATAAAGTCACCACTATCATCAGCAAGTTTGTGCAGTCTTATGAGCAGAATAAAGATCAAAAAGCACTGGATGTTTGGCTGATTGATGAGTTCAAACAATACCCAGATATTTGGCAAAATGAGCAAGAACTGGTTGATACCGCTCACGAAGTGATCGACACCGTTCAGTGCCGTAATGCCGATTATATTTCCCTGCAAGAACATCTCGATAAAGGCAAAAGCCAAGAAAGTTGGTTAGCCGATCGCTTAGAAAAAGGTGCAAAAGCCGCTGGTGTGGTCAATGTTGGCGACTATGCCAGCCAGATTGAACAAGCCATTGAAACCGCCAATCAAGGCATGAAAGATACCATCTTTACGCGCTCTGGTGAGATCAGTCAGGCAATGAATTTAGATGGTTTTCTAGCCGAACAACATCACGTCGATAGCTTTAACCTTGAAGCCGCCGCACAGGGAAGTTCATTCAGAGCCAGAGTCTTATCGCCAGAAGCTGGGCAGACCTACGGCAAAAACTCAATGGACATCGGTATTTATGACGAAGCAGGCAAGCTCGTTAAACGCTATCAAGCCAAATATGGTCAAGATGCCGACGCTACTCAAACGCTACTCGACAAGGGCGATTATCGAGGACAACGCAAACTTGTTCCGAGCGAACAAGTCGATGCGGTCAATGGCGCAACCGATAGCATCGAACATGACGGCATCAAGTCCAAACCGCTGTCTAAAGCTGAAGCGAAAGCCTTGCAAGAAAAAGCACAACTCGATCAAGAAGCCAAACAATACGAATGGAATGATGTCAATCGCACCCAAGTTGCCAAGCAAATCGGCAAACAAGCCTTAATCTCCGCAGGTATGACCGCCGCATTTCATGGCGTACGCATTATTGGCAGACGGATATGGAATCGTTTGCAAGGCAAAAGTAATGTGCCTATCAGTGAAGATCTCAAGGATTTCTTTCAAAGTTCGTTAAAAAGTGCAGGGCATGTTGGCGCACAGGTTGCCGTGTCTGGTGCGGTGGTGGTTGCTGTTAAAAATGGCTGGATGGGCGAGGTGATCAAAAATAGCCCTGCCAAGCATATTGTCACAGCGGTACATACAGGATTAGAAAACGCCAAAATCCTCTACAAAATGGCAAAAGGTGAGCTTTCAGCACGTGAAGCCGTTGATCAAATGGGTAAGCTAAACAGCAGTCTTGCAGGTGGCATGATCGGTGCCGCAGATGGTGCGGCAAAAGGTGCACTTCTAGGCGCGACCTTAGGCCCTGTTGGTGCGGCAATTGGTGGAGTGGTTGGTGGAATTGTGGGCGGCATGGCTGGCAGTAAAATCGGTGAGATGGTTTATTCAGCAGG
>CAZLOM010000033.1:11663-14737 GCA_964561185.1 uncultured Piscirickettsiaceae bacterium | reverse complement strand
GGTTGAAAACCTGATATGCTAGGGCGATGCGATGGATAGAAAAACTTTTATTTCCGCCTTCGTGTCAGCTGTGTTCAGCACCTGCTGATGATGAAGAGTTATGTCAAGACTGTGCGACAGAGATTCATGCGGTTGGTTTGGCGTGTCCCTTATGTGCCTTACCCAATGAAACAGGCGAAGTGTGTCAAACCTGCACCCATCAGCCACCTGTTTGGCAAAGCGCACAGAGTCTGTTTGTCTATGATGGCAGTGTGCGTGATCTAATGCACCTCTGGAAGTATCAACCACGTCCCTCTGCTGGTCGCCTGCTCAGTGATCGCATGGAAAATTGGTTGCAACAACAGACCTTGCCTGAGGTTGATGCCGTGCTTGCCATTCCCATGCACCCCAAAAAACTCGCGCAACGTGGGTTTAATACCGCTTATCAATTGGCGCGTTTGGTTGCTGAGACTCAATCCCTTCCCTTGTTGCATCATGCTTTGGTGCGTCAGTTTGCTACGCCTGCACAAGCAGGGTTAAGTAAACAGGCGCGTCAACAAAATCTACTTGGTGTGTTTCGGGTAGATACGCAAAGAATGATGGGTTATCAGCGTATTTTACTGGTTGATGACGTATTGACCACGGGTAGTACGCTAACCGCTTGTACCCAGTTATTGCACACCGCTGGTGTTCGCGAAATAGCCGTGTTGACCTTAGCAAGAGCCTTACCTAAGAATGATGTGACAGCAGTATGATCAAAAGAGCGAAAAGTTAGCATTATTCTATTCAGTTATTGCACTTTTCTGCCGATAAGTTACGAAAATAATCTTGAGTATCTCATTGCGTAGTATCAAGCTTTTAGTAGAAGATTCTTACTAAGGCGGTATATAATGCTATGCTGATATAAAAAAGTGGTCATTATTCGTACAAATTATACAAATTATAGGGTTTTTATGGCGCAGTCAGAATTTAAGCTTCCAGCACATTTTGTCATCCTTTCAACCTCTGATCTACAAGGCAATATTGTTTCCTACAATGCAGGTTTTAGAGATGCTTCGGGTTACTCTGATGCAGAGTTGTTAGGTAAGCCACACAGTTTACTGCGTCATCCTGATATGCCCAAAGAGGCATTTCAAGACCTATGGCAAACCCTTGCCAGTGGTTATTCTTGGTTTGGTATCGTCAAAAACAAACGAAAAAACGGCGATTACTATTGGGTTGCCGCTAATGCTTCTCCTATTGTGAATAAAGGGCAGATCACAGGTTATGTGTCGGTGCGCTATCCTGCTACCTCAGAGCAAATTGCTTTTGCGGATCGCTTGTATGCTGACATTCGCGCTGGTCGGGCAAAGATGCCGTGGACAACCCTTGCCACAGGAAAATCCTTTGTATTGGGGATGACTTCTTTGTCTGTACTCGCTCCGCTTGCCTTGATCGCACAGAGTGTGCAAATTGGCAGTATGGGCATGTTAGCCTTAGGGGGTATCAGCTCGGTGGCGATGGGATATGGTATTTATAAATTTTTGAGTTTGTTTGGTCCGACAGCAGATCACCAGCAAGCCATCACAGCCTTAGCCAATGGTGAATTTAGATCACCTATCCAAGGGAAAGATCCATGGACAGCCTCACTGAATATGGTACGTTCACGTATGGCCGCTTTTGCGGCAGAGCAATATGACGCAGTCAAGGACAGTTCGGTCTTTAATAGCGCGATGAATGCCGCTAGTACCAACTTAATGGTGGCTGATGCTGAATTTAACATTCTGAACATCAATCAATCGCTTGCCGATATGTTTCGCCGTAATGCTAACGCGTTACGAACCGTAATTCCAACCTTCAATCCTGATGACTTAATTGGCAAAAATATGGATTTGTTTCATGCCAATCCTGCACATCAGCGTCGAATGCTCACGGGACTGAGAGAAAATATCAGTTCTGAGGTCAGTGTCGCTGGATTAACCATTCGTATTGGCGCAACCCCCATTTTAACCAATGGCTATCTGGTCGGTTATGTGATTGAGTGGTTAGATCGTACCGTTGAAGCGAATATGGAGCGTGACATTGCTAGAGTCACTCAGGGTATGAAAGATGGCGATTTTAGTCATCGCATTCATGCGCAAGCCTTTGGCACCTTTCAGTCAATTAAGGACAATTTGAACGACGCATTGGATGTGATTCAGATGGCACTGAATGGCATTACGGCGATTATCAGCGCACAAGCGGCAGGGGATTTAACGCGTGAATGTTCGGCACAATTTCATGGTCAATTATCCGATTTGCAAAACTCGATTAACCAATCCACGCGTAAGATACGCGATTTAATCGCTCAATCGTCACAAATTGCCCAAACGGTTGATGATGTGGCATCACAAGTCGCACAAGGAGCGCATGATTTGTCAGGTCGTGTGCAGAGACAAGCCGCGGCAGTCGAACAAACCAGCGCGACCCTGTTGGAAATGAGTTCTGCGGTACAAAATGGTTCGCACCATTCTTATTCTGTTGCAGATATGGCGCGTAAGGTGCAGGATAAAGCCAATGTGGGTGCAGAGGTAATGCAGAAAACCATTGTGGCGATGCAGTCGATTAAAGAATCGAGCAGTAAAATTGTGGATATTGTGGCCATCATTGATGGCATTGCCTTTCAAACCAACCTGTTAGCCTTGAACGCGGCGGTTGAGGCGGCACGTGCTGGTGATCATGGTCGTGGGTTTGCGGTGGTTGCCAGTGAGGTTCGCTCTTTGGCCTTAAAGTCGGCTGACGCGGCAAAAGACATTAAAGACTTAATTACGGAAAGCGTGCATCGCATTGAGAATGGAACGCAACTTGCCGATCAATCAGGATTGATGCTTACCGACATCAATACTTCTATTGGCGAAGTGGCTGAAATGATCGCTGAAATCAGCACTTCCACTTCTGAGCATGACCTTGGGGTGATGCAAGCACATCAGGCGATGATTGAGATTGACCGTGTTACGCAAGAAAATGCCGCCTTGGTTGAGCAAACCACAGCCTCTGCCGAACAGCTCAGTAGTGAAGCGCATGAATTAAGAGAGAAAATGCGCTATTTCAGAACGCGGTAAGTCTGACAACTGTCT
>CAZLOM010000033.1:5779-11563 GCA_964561185.1 uncultured Piscirickettsiaceae bacterium | reverse complement strand
GTCTGACAACTGTCTAGCGTCTGTATTATTGGCGACTGAGTAACCCAAGGTTACGCTTTCCTTGGTTATGCTGATGATCATTCATCATCATGCAGACAAGGGGATTGGTGTGGCTGAGTTTGCTTATCTTGCCATTGACGCTAAGGGACAAAGGGTCAGGGGACGTGTATCATCGTCCGACCTGCGACAAGCAGAGCAAGATTTGCTGGCTGTAGGGATTGAGCCGATTCGCTTGTCTAAGGCGTGGTGGTTAGGTTTATCTGGCGTGTCGCGCGTGCCGACGAAAGAGATCATCGCCTTTACCCATCAACTCGGCTATCTGCTTAAAGCCAGTGTACCACTCTTGGATATTCTCGCCGATATTCAGCGTCATGCGCATCTTGACTATCCCCGACTTGCGCCCATTATTACGGAAATCAATCGTCAATTAACGGCAGGGCAAACCTTATCAACCATTCTGTCTGCTTATCCAAAAGTATTTGATGCTGTTTATGTAGGGGCTGTGTTGGCGGGCGAGCAATCGGGTCAGTTGGCTCAGGTATTGATTGATCTGCATGAACGTCTGCTGTGGTTGGATGGCTTGCGCCAGAGGGTGCGTCAGTTATTGACCTATCCCTTGTTGGTTCTTTCCGTGATTCTGGGCGTGACGGGTGTGTTGATGACGCAACTCGTGCCTCAATTGTTGGTGTTTTTACGTGACAGTGGGAAACCCATTACCGCCTTAACTGAATCTTTAATGCTTGTGTCTGATTGGTTGCGTCATGACAGTCTGACCCTGTTACTGATTGCTTCCGTTGCTTGGTTGGCGTGGCGGTTATTGCTGGGTTCGGTCGTTTCTGTGCAGAGATGGCGCGATCATCTGCTGTTAAACCTGTCGCTGATTGGGCGGATTCAGTATGCGTTGGCAATGATGCGTCTGGCGCGGGTGATGAGCTTGCTCTACTCCGCAGGCTTGCCCTTGCAGAAGGTACTGAAAATCAGTCAACAAGTCATGGGCAATGTCTATCTTGCCGAGCAATTTGAGCAGATTGAACAGAGTATTTTGTCAGGCAAAACCCTGACGCAGGCATTTGAGCAAACGCAGGTGTTTCCGCGGATGATGATTCAGTTGATGCGTATTGGCGAACAGTCGGGTCAATTGACGCAACGCCTGCAAGATGTCGGTCAGCATTATCAGCATGAGGTCGATCGCTTGTTAGCGCAGGTAGAGCCATGGATTGAACCCATGATTACCCTCGTCTTAGCTTTGTTGTTAGGTTGGGTACTGATGGCGACCATCATGCCCATTTACGATGCCATTGGTTAGGTATTTGGTCAGGTAGGTGGGCAAATGTTTAACTTGAGTTCTCCTTTTGTTTCTCGACAGCATGCGGTGTGTTTGCTCAGTGGACAAGGCGTTACCTGCTATGCCAGTCAGGGTCGTCAACAAAGGCTGATATGGGATGTTCAGGACATAGGTCAGTCGTTGGCATCCCTTTTTTCCTGTTTGCAGGCGTGGCGCGTGCGCTATCTGACACTGCTTCTCGATACCAACGATGAAACCCTATTTTATGAGCAAACCCCTCGCCTTTATCCGTGGGAAATCACTCGCTATGCACAAAGGCAAACCGCCAAACGATTTGCGCATTTACAAGGCATGACAGGCTATCGTTATGTGCGTTTAGGGCGGTCATCTGTTTGGCAAGCTGAATCCTATTTGCTTCTGTCTTTTTCGGTGTCAGAATCGACCTTGGTGGCGCAGGCATGGCAAGCCCTGCTCAGTCGTTTGGAAGGTCAGTCGGAAATTTGGTTGGTTTCCATTTTGTCACTGAGTTTGTTGTTGGCTGATGACACACGACGATCTCCACAACAAGCGCAAGCGCAGACGACACCGACTCAAACCAAAGGACGCTTGTGGTGGGTGTCTTGGCAAGGACAGGCGAGACAATTGTTATGTTATCGTGGTTTGTTGTTGATTCAGCGTAGCCTCAAGCTCACCAATGAAACGCCCGAAGATCAAGCCAACAAAATGACCGATGAAAACCAGTTGTTGATGCGATTTTTGCACACTCAGACCCATCAAGGGATTCAGGTCGATGCCATTGACCATCACCTCTATCAGCGCGACATCCTCCTCGATCACCTCCTTGACCAGCAGGTAAAGCAGTTTCCTTACCGTAGTGATTATCATCCAACACAGGTAGAAGTATGGCAAAAATGGTTAAGATGGCAACGCGCCATCACCCTGATACTGATGCTTAGTTTGTTGATTGGCGTGTTGTTGAGCCTAGGCTTCTATTGGCAGAAGCAAGAGACTGAACAAGCAAACGCTGAGTTAAGCCGTAGCTTACAGCAAGGTCAGCAAGAGAAGTCAGCAACCATCGAAACCAGCCTAGCTTTTTTACCAGAGATAACACCTGAACAGCTGGAAGCACGTGTGCAGTGGATGCAATCTTGGCACCGACTCAAAATGAATCTTGATCCCACGCCGCTACTAACGCAAGTGGCAGAGGTCTTAGCGACCTTTCCCTCGATTCATCTTACCGCGATGGCTTATCATAATGGTCCACCCCATTCAGCATCCGCAGAGGTCTTGGATGTGAATCGTGCCAGCCTGCGCCTAACCGCGCAAATCGATGCCCAAGCCTTTCATAGTCTTGCTGAGGAAGAGGTGAGTTTACAGGCATTTACGCAGGCTTTATCGACTATCGCTCGTGTGCGTCAGGTAGAGGTGTTGCGCAATCCTGTGCTTACTTTAGCAAATCAGCCGATGACCTTGATGTTTTCTCAATCCGCTGAGGAGGCTGTTCTGCACCCCTTGTTGCTGGTGTTGCATTTGCGCCCTGATACCGAGCCGACTCAAGGAGAGTAGTCAGCCATGATGCTTCGTTTAACTCTGCCTTTATTATTGCCTAATGTGATGGGCGTGGTGCTGAGTGTTCTTGTGGGTGTTATTGCCTTTGACGTTTTTTCCCAATGGCAGAAGGGTGAGCAAACCTTGTCTCAGTTACAAATTGACCTACTGCAAGCAGAAGACCGTCAGCAAAAATACCAGTCATGGCAGTCGATTTCACCCGCGCTGTTGGCGCGTTATCAGGGGTTGAAAGTCTCAGGGCAATGGGGTAAACAATCTCGCTTAATGTGGATTCAGCAATTAGAAAAACTGGCACAAGACAAGGTACAGGTGATGCAGATGAATTTTTCGGAACGGCAAGCCTTGTCCGCGCAACGTGTGGTGGGTTTTGAAGAGCCTCCTTTAAGGCTTGCCGTTGAAACCCTTGAGGCAGAGCTGATTGCCCGACACGAGTGGCATGCCCTTTCTTGGTTGCAGACCTTGGACAACGTGGTATTGCCCACTTCCTTATTACAAAGCTGTGACTGGCAGTTGCAGAAGCGCAATCAGCAAGCAGAGCCAGTGTTTGTCGGTTTGGTGGCGATGAAGTGTCGTTGGTTACTTATGGAGATACAAGAATGAGCAGAAAAAACACAACAACACTGCGTAGGATAAAGCCCTTGATTCAAATGGGCATCAGCATGTCATGCCTTTTCATCACGATGACGGCATATCCTGAGGACAGTCATCGGCGACTGTTTTTGCCCGAGGCGCAGATTGCCCAATTGGACGCTCCCAGCATCAAGCAACCCATCTTGCTTCCTGATCTGGAGGCTGAACAATCCTCATGGTTGCATTACTATGGCTCTTTTCAGCAGGATCAGCAAATCAGTGTGCTGATCAATCAGCAATGGATGAGCAAAGCAACCAAGTTATATGGCATTAGGATTAACCCAGAAAAGCTTTCCAGCGATGGATTGTTGCCTGTGACGCGCTCAGGTGAAACCATCTGGTTAGCACCTGGACAAGGCATTCGCGTGCAGGATTGGCGTTAGTCTGTTATGATATAAGCCTAATCTCCTTGCAGTCTTACAGAGGAATATGTGCATTATGTTACAGTCACTGGCTTTTGATCCTGAGTTAATTAAAAAATACGACAAACTAGGTCCTCGTTATACCTCTTATCCCACCGCCATTCAATTTCATGAAGGCTTTGGGGTGGAGGATTATCGTCAAGCGGCAGAAAGATCTAACCATGATGGTCGATTGTTATCGCTTTATGTGCATATTCCCTTTTGTAACACCGCTTGCTTTTATTGCGCGTGCAATAAAATCCCCACCCGCGATCGCTCACGTTCAGCCCCTTATTTAGAGCGTGTGTATCATGAATTAGCCTTGCAGTCTGCCTTGTTTGATCGCAATCGCGTGGTTGACCAGCTCCATTGGGGCGGCGGTACGCCTACCTTTATCAGTCATGATGAAATGAAACAATTGATGGAGCAGATGCGTACCCATTTCAATTTGCGTGGTGATGATGAGGGCGAGTATTCGATCGAAATTGATCCTCGTGAAGCGGATGCAGGTACGGTTAAGCTGTTACGTGAGTTGGGATTTAATCGCATGAGTTTGGGCGTGCAAGATTTTGACCCAGCGGTGCAAAAAGCGGTGAATCGCATTCAGAGCAAAGAAGAAACCTTTGAGGTGTTGAATGCCGCACGTGCAGAGGGTTTCAAATCGGTGAATGTTGATTTAATCTATGGCTTGCCTTTGCAAAATGAGACCAGTTTTTTGAAAACGGTTGATGCGGTATTAGAAGCCAGTCCTGATCGCATTACGGTGTTCAACTATGCGCATTTGCCAGAGATGTTCCCCGCGCAAAAACGCATGAACGCCAATGATATGCCAACGGGTGATACCAAATTGGCGATGTTGGCACAAACGATTCAGCATTTGCAATCGGCAGGCTATGTGTATATTGGGATGGATCATTTTGCCAAACCTGATGACGAGTTGGCGGTTGCCCAGCGCGAAGGTAAGCTATATCGAAATTTCCAAGGCTATTCAACCCATGCCGATTGTGATTTGGTGGCACTTGGCGCGACCAGTATTTCACTGGTAGATAATACTTACGCCCAAAATCTACGTGGTGTTGATGATTACACAGGTCGCATTGATGCGGGTGAATTGGCGATTTTCCGCGGTGTTACTTTGACGCGAGATGACGAGATACGTCGTGCGATCATCATGCGCCTGATGTGTGATTTTGCACTGGACTTTGAAGCCTTTGGTCGTGATTGGGGCATTGATGGTATGGCGTATTTTGCGCAAGAGCGCGAAGCCTTATCTGCTTTTGCACTGGATGGGTTATTGACGCTGTCAGGCAGTCGTTTAGAAGTGCAACCGATTGGACGCATGATGGTGCGTAACATGGCAGTGGTCTTTGATGTTTACAATCGGGTTAAGGCAACGGGAAAATTCTCGAAAATTATCTAAAATTTGCGAAAATTGTCAAATAACTGACATAAATCGTTTTAATATAAGTTTTATCTATAGGGTTAGTAAAAAAAAGGTACTCATTTCTGAAAATGTTTCTGTTATTTTTGTCGTCTTTAATAGATAATAGATCCGTAAGTTTTTCAGTAACTGTATCTTAATTGTTTAGGAGTGAATGATGAAAAAAGTATCTTTGTTAGCTGTGCTTGCATCTGCATTGGTTGCTTCAGGTTCTGCGTCAGCAGATTGGTTTGGTGATCGTTGGGGCGGTGGTAATGGTTATAATGACTGGCCAACGTGGACACCCATGTATTGGATGGAAGAAATGACTGATAGCATGGATAGTAATGGTTTTGGTGGTCGTAACAACAACTACGCTCCATATGGTTACGGAGCACCAGTAGCACCTTACGGTTACGGAGCACCAGCTCCATATGGTTACGGAGCACCAGTAGCACCTTACGGTTATGGAGCACCAG
>CAZLOM010000033.1:0-5679 GCA_964561185.1 uncultured Piscirickettsiaceae bacterium | reverse complement strand
CCAGCTCCATATGGTTACGGAGCACCAGTAGCACCTTACGGTTATGGAGCACCAGCACCATATGGTTACGCACCTGCGCCAGTAGCACCAGTTGCTAAATAAGCCTTCACGCTTATTTAATACTGAACCGTGTTAAAAAAAGCCCTGTTGAAAGATGGGGCTTTTTTGTTTCTTGTGTTTCCTGTTACCTTGATTTGGTTGGTTTGCTACGGGCAGTTTGTTTCTTTTGTTCTAATGCCAAATAGACCATTGCCACCATCAGGGCATCTGAAAAGGCATCATGAGCCCCTAAATCAGGTATGTCTAGGTGTTTGCGAATGGCATCAAAGCGTAAATCAATGTTATGTTGTGGAATGGGGCCGATACGATAATCATAATAGCAAGCCGACAACTCAATCTGTTGGTTGGGGAGTGTGATGCCTAGCCAAGGCTTAACAATACGATTGATTAAAGCAACATCAAACTCTAAATAGTAGCCCAATAATGGACTACTTCCAATAAACTGTAACAATTGAGCCATGGCTTCTTGGGGGGCTAATCCATCCTGAACATCACAATTGCGTAAACGATGTATGGTGATGGCGGAGCTGTCAATTTCACGAGAAGGGCGTAAGGTAAGGTTTAATGCTTCGCTGGCAAGAATGTCATTATTGACAATGCGCACCGCTGATAGGGTAATAATGTCATCTTTTTTTGGGTTAAGCCCTGTCGTCTCGCAATCAATACTGACAACGCCAAGGGGCGGAGCATCGAATAGAAAGTGATAGTTGGCATCGGTTAAGCATCTTTTTTGCCACTGTCGATATAAAGTTTTCCATAAAAACATAAAAGTTACTTCGCTGGTTTGTGGTGTTTAGTGCATCTTAGGGTGAAAAGGACGTATATTTTGCGATTCGTTTGTGGCATACTGCTTGCTACATGCAAGGCATAACAACTTATTTATCGGTCGGGCGTATTATATGAATCAACTTTACCAGCTTCCTAATGATATGGTCATTGTCTCCAGAGCCGATTTACAGGGTAATATTACCAGTTTTAATCAGGCATTTGAAGATGCTTCTGGTTACACTTCTGCAGAGTTGATGGGGAAACCACACAGTATTTTACGTCATCCCGATATGCCGAAAGAGGCGTTTCAAGATCTCTGGCAAACCTTATCAGCAGGGCATGCGTGGCACGGCATGGTCAAAAATAAACGTAAAAATGGCGACTACTACTGGGTGTTTGCCAATGCTTCACCCATTATTGAACAAGACCAAATTGTTGGTTACGTTTCAGTGCGCTATCCTGCCACTGCGCAACAAATTAACTCGGCTGAGGCTTTGTATGCCGAGATTCGTAATGGTCGGCAAGCCATGCCTTGGACAAAACAAGACACGCGTACCCCAGTGTTAACTGCGGTTGCAGGGTTCTTGGCATTAACGCCTGCCTTGGCTGTTTTCGCGGATATAGGGCAGACGGGGTTATTGATTGTTTCAACGATAGGCATTACCGCCGCGGCTTTTAACTGGTATCAGGTGCGTCGTTTCTTTTCACCAGATCAGCAACAAAAAAATGCCATTCAAGCACTGACCAAAGGAGATTATCATGACCCTGTGGAGGGAAATAGTCCTTGGACAGATGCGCTTAATGTGATCAGAACGCGTATTGCTGAGTCTGCCGCCTATCAATATGATTCCTCTAAACTTGCCTTACGCTTGACCGCCGCCTTGCAAACGGCATCAACCAATATCATGGTCGCGGACAATAATTTTACCATCATCAGCATTAACCATACCTTAGATAAGATGTTTCGACGTAATGAGCGTAAATTACAAGCGGTTCTGCCTCAGTTTCAAGTCGATAAATTGGTGGGAAGTAGCATGGACATCTTCCATCGTAATCCAGCACATCAGAGAGGGCTCTTGCAAGGATTAACCCAGTCATTTGAGACAGAGTTAAAAATTTCTGGTTTGGTGATTCGTTTGATTGCCGTGCCTATTATTGATAAAGCTGGTAATAGACATGGTTATGTTGTTGAGTGGTTTGATCGTACCGATCAAGCAAACATTGTTAACGATATTGAACGGGTAGCACGTGGTATTCGTGCAGGTAATTTCGATTTACGCGTAGAAGCTGAAACACAAGTTAAGTATTACAATGATATTAAAGAAGAACTTAACGGGGCATTGGCAAACCTGAGTGACGTGGTTGAGTCGATGGTTAGCGTGGTAGAAGCACAAGCGATGGGGGATTTAACGACCGAACTGAAATCGGGTAAGTTTCATGGTAAATTACATGACTTAAAGAATGCCATTAACTATTCTTCAACGCGGGTGCGTGAATCCATTCAACAAAGTGTGCAAGCAACCAATGCTGTCAATTTGGCGGCACAGAACATCAATAAGGGTGCTGTTAATTTATCTTCTCGAGTACAACAACAAGCGGCGGCTTTAGAAGAAAGTAGTGCCGCCTTAACACAAATCACGGCAACGGTTCAATCGAATGCCAGTGGTGCACATCGTGCCGCCAGTTTGGCGCATGCCGCCGAAAAAGAGGTGTCAGTCAGCGTGGGGGTTATGCAGGAAACCATTTCTGCGATTCAATCTATCGCTGAATCAAGTAGTCAAATTGCTGATATTGTTAATATTATTGATGGTATTGCCTTTCAAACTAATTTGTTAGCTCTCAATGCGGCTGTTGAGGCGGCGCGTGCGGGTGATCATGGTCGTGGGTTTGCTGTCGTCGCGGGTGAAGTGCGTGCCTTAGCGCAAAAATCCGCTTCAGCCGCTAAGGATATTAAAGAGTTGATTACCGATAGTATTACGCGGGTTGAGCGAGGTACTCAATTAGCTGAACGTTCTGGTGGGATGCTTAACGGGGTAACTCATGCCATTGAGCAGGTATCCGAGATGGTTGATCAAATCTCAGAAGCCTCTAAAGAACAGGCTATCGGTATTGAACAGGTACATCGCGCTATTGCTGATATTGATCGTGTCACCCAAGAGAACGCACGATTGGTGGATGAAACCACTGAGACAGCCAATAGCTTGATGGAAGAAGCCAGACAATTACAGGACAATATCAGTTTCTTCAAGGTGGGCTAATAAAAAGAGCAGGTTGAGGGGTCTTGAGCCTTACGATGGCATCTTGGCAAAGATCGCAAAAGAATCTTGCAACAAAAAGCCTGATTTTCGTGTTGATGAGATTTCAATGCTCACCGAAGCCTCATTTCACAAGTCAACGTGCTAAATTCAACACAAACCTCGTGCCATTGTTATAGTCTTTATCTAAATACAGTATCGCGTCAAAACTTTGTGCCATCGAGACTGATAAGGCTAATCCTAACCCAGTACCTTCTCCCGTAGACTTGGTGGTAAAGAAGGGATCAAAAATTTTAGTTTGCAACGCTTTAGGTATACCCGCGCCATTATCCGTTAAGGAAACATAAACGCGAGAAGCATCCATGTGCTGGTCAATGTTTAGGGAAATCGTAGCATGTTCTACTTCCCCCAACGCCTGCGCGGCATTCACTAATAAACTCATGAGGATTTGCTTGAAGCTGGCGACATCAATCTGCGCCATAACGGGATGCTGTTGTTCGTAGCCACAAATTAATTCTACATGATATTGCAATAGAATCTCGCGTGTTAGCAAGAAGGTTTGCTCGATGATCGGAACAATATCCGTATGGACGATCTCGTTACACTGGTCGGTACGTGAGAAGTTTAATAGACCCTGCACCATTTTGCCTACGCGATTAAGTTCGGTGACACACTCATCCAATACCTGAAGTTTCTCGGGGGATCGACTATCGACAACTTCTTGTAAATACTGCAAATTTGCCATAACACCCGCCACTGGATTGTTAATTTCGTGCGCCACCGATGCCGACATCTGCCCAATGGTATGAATCCGCTCGGCATGTAAGGCTTGCTTTTGTTGTAGCTCAAGTCTTTCTAAGTTTTCGTTAACGCATATGCACAATTGCTGCAAGTCGCCTCGATAAACATGACGGATACGGTATTTGAAATCACCACGCGAAGCCGCCACAAATGCTTGATTCACATCGGACATTGCCTGATCAATCTGATGGAAAACGTTCAGCAACCCCTCTGTCACCGCGCCAATCTCATCCGAACTGTTCCGATCGATTTTAAAGTGAAAACGCCCTGTGTTTTGCATATTCCCTACCTGAAGGGTGAGCGCAAGCAATCTCTGCTGAATACCTTGATAAATAAACCGCCAATAAAACCATAGCACTGAAAAAATCATGATCAATAAAATCGCTACAATAGCCACTAAGCTCACTTGTGCTAACCTCATCTCTTTACGCAAAGACAACTGAATCTCTGCCATTAAGCCTTGGTTAATCTGATCCTCCAACTCCGTTACACGAGTAAAGTCCGCACGTAGCTTTTCCGCATTAATTTCCTCAAATTCTTGATCCAGCATGGATTTAACTTGAAACTGAAAGACACTGTGCTGATCGGCGAGTTGCATCATCGCGACAATCAAGGCAGGATCGCGAATAACCGACTGCTGCATTGCTAATTGCGTTAACCACAGCATCCGCTTGTTAATGATACTTAATGCGCTGTTCATTGCTGAGATTTCTGGTGCTAATGTTTTCTGACGCAACATAACCATGCGACTGAGATAATGTAGCTTTCCGTATTCGTCGCTAATACTGGGGATGTGATTTAATAAAATTCGAATGGCTAGGGCTAAAGACGGCGTATTATCATAAACAAGCTGACTCCGCTCTCCAATTTGTAGGAGTTCTTGTGTTAACTGCTCCATAAAAACAGAAGCCGACATAAACGCCGTTAACCCTGTCGCTGCCAGCGAAACCTCGTGCCATTGTGATGGCAGAGTGGTAAGGGCAGCGTCAAAACCAATGTCGCGATAAGCAGGATGCTTACCAATCTGGGCAATCAATGCTGTCACAACCTCGGCCTGTTGGTCTGCTTCGGAAGGTTCGCTGGAAATTAACCGTCGCCAATGGTTCACCTCTTTAAGTAGCACTAAATGCTGATTTAACGCCGATAAGCCTGACTGCTCCTTCTCCAGTTGTCTGAGTTCTTTTAGATCTGACTGTATCACCATATTCCCCATAACCAGCATAACCAATATCATCACGCCCATCATAATCAGGAGTTTTGCTGAAATGCTGAGTCTTGGGAAATACTTAGATAACATCGTATTTTTGTCCTTCTACTTAATGAACAAGACCTTAACCGTATGGTCTATCAAGGCTTCATCGACATAACCAACCGCACCAGGTGTCGAGGAGACAAAGGCTTTAACCTTGGCATCGTTTTCAACTTCTTTAGGTGGAATGCCTTGCCCTGTAAAAATTTGCTCTGTCCAATACGCATGATTATCTTCCATCGTTTGACCAAGCACCTTATGCACAAACGCTACCCGAATAGGGCTATGAAAGGGTTGATCAACAGGTGTACAAAACTCACCTGAGATTTGATTGGCTTTATTGAGAAATATTTTTTTAATGATTTTATGGTCAGCATTCGCCACTGAAGGGTGTGCGATTACCGCCACAGCAGCCTGAGCAGGCGAAATAATCGACGACAATAAACTAAACAAACTAATTATAATCACTAACGGTTTCATGATGATATGTTCCGTTAAAAGTTAAAACAAAAAGTCGTAAGCTAGGCTATACATCATAATGTCCAA
>CAZLOM010000032.1:0-17948 GCA_964561185.1 uncultured Piscirickettsiaceae bacterium | reverse complement strand
TGTCTGCTGATGCTGTTTCTGCTTTAACAACGGCTGGGGTTGCGGTGCTATCTTCGGCTCAGGTTGCTGTCATTGCTACCTCTGCGATTGAAGCATTAAGCTCGACTCAAATTAAATCCCTAACAACAGCGGCATTGATTGGTCTCAATTCAGGGCAAATTGTGGCATTAGAGACTGAAGACATTGCGGCGTTAACGACTATGCAGATCAAAGCACTAACGACAGCACAATTGTCTGCTTTTGAAAGTGCTGATGTCAAAGCCTTAACGACCAGTCAATTTGCTAGCTTCTCTACAGCGCAAATGATGGGATTGGGATCTGAGAAGATCACTTATTTGTCAAGTACTCATCAGAAATCTTTGACAACCGATCAAGTTAAGGCGTTAACGACGGCACAAATTGCACAGTTGACCAGTGATCAATTGTCTGGTTTAACTTCTGCTGGTATTGCAACCCTAAGCGTCGCTCAGGTAAAAGCATTAACCACTTCTGCGTTGGCTGGGTTGTCTTCTGATAAGATGAAATCCATTACTACTGCAGATATCGCCGCTCTGAGCACAGCGCAGGTTGCAAGTCTATCTTCTGATCAAATGGTGGCATTAACCGTTAATCAGGTGAAGGCATTAACCACGGCGCAAGTGTCAGTGATTTCTGGAGATGTGTACAGCAACATGACAACCGCGCAAATTGCGGGTATGACTTCTATGCAAATTGCTAAGGTTTCAACAGAAGGAATTTCAGCATTCACGACCACGCAATTGCAGGCTTTAGATTCAGCTAAGGTTGCGGCATTGACGACAGCACAAATTCAGGCATTGGACACCGCGCAAATTGCTGGATTGAAAACCAATCAAATGTCAGTATTGACGACAGCACAGGTATCTGTATTGGCATCTGATGACATTAAGGCATTGAGTACTGCGCAAGTCAAAGCATTAACGACAAATTCGTTGAAGGCATTGACGAGTTTACAGGTTGCTACTTTAAGCGATGATCAAGTGGCGGCGGTGCAGGCAACCAGTATTGCTTCTTTCACCACTGGGCAGATTCAAGCCTTAACCACAGCGGCATTATCTGGTTTAACCACTGCACAGGTGGCAAATTTAACAGTGGCTCAGGTCGCTAAGATAACCACTGACGGTATCGTCGCGCTCTCTACCACGCAAGTGAAAGCATTGACCAGTGTGCAGTTACAAGCCTTGACCACCGATCAAATTCAGGCGTTAGGATCGGGCGATTTTGCGAGCCTAAAAGTCGATCAAATGGCAAGTTTCAAGACAAATCAAATTGCCGTTTTAGAATCTGCTGATGTGAGTGGGCTGACAACCGCGCAAATTAAAGGGATGTCTTCTGCTCAGATCATGGCATTGGGTTCTGTTAATATTGCGGAGTTAAGTGCAGATCAGGTGAAGGCCTTAACCACTGCACAAGTGAAATCCTTGACCACAGCGCAAATTTCAGCGATGACTGATGAGCAAATAGCGGCACTTGCATCTACCAATATTGCGGCACTCAGTGTTCCGCAGGTGAAGTTTATGACGACATCGGGCATCGAAGCATTGAGTACGGCACAAGTGAAAGCCTTGGGTTCAGCGCAGATTGCAGGTCTCAGTACGGCACAAATTCAGGCGTTAGAGACCGCCGATTTTGCTGGACTGAATACCTTGCAAATTGCTTCGTTGACGACTGCACAGGTAAAAGTGTTAGAAACGAGTGATGTTGCAGGATTAACAACGGCACAGGTTCAGGCATTAACCAATGGTCAATTATCGTCCTTGACGACTGATTCTATTGAAGCCTTAACCGCGTCTCAAGTGAAATCCTTGACTTCAACCCAAGTGAAAGTCTTGACTTCTGATCAAATTGAAACGCTTTCAGACGATCAGATACAAGCGATTACGGTTGCGAATGTGGGTGCATTAACGACTGCGCAGATTAAGGCAATGACAACCGATCAGATTGGTGCGTTAACGACGCTTCAGGTAAAAGCCTTAAGCACCGCTCAAATCAGTGCATTAGAGGTTGCAGATGTTGAAGGCTTAACCGATGATCAATTGAAAGTCTTAACGACAGCGCAGTTGGCTGCATTGGGTACAGCGAAGATTCAAGCGTTAAGCAATGATGATGTTGGTTTATTGAGCTCTGTGCAGGTTAAAGGCTTGACCAGTGCGCAAATTTCAGCCTTAACGGGTGATCAGCTTGCTGAGTTGTCAGCAACCAATTTTGCGGTGTTGAGTACCAGTCAGATCAAAGGTATTCAGGTAGATGATATCCCGTCGTTGACAGAGGGACAGGTTGCGGCATTTACCGTTACCCAGATGGCTGCCTTGACAACGGCTCAGATCAAAGCCTTCACCGTAACGCAAGTTCCTGCTTTTGAAACGAAGGACTTGGATAGCTTGACCAATGCTCAGTTGTCTGCTTTCACTGCCGATCAGAAGGCAGCGATGAGCGACGCACAAAAAGGCGTTGATCCATTACTTTCGTAATTGATTCGTGTTTATTACACATCAAAAAGCCGAGACATTGTCTCGGCTTTTTTAATGTCATCTCTTTTTACCCTCTGTGTTGGCACATCGTATGCTAAATCGTCTATAATGCGTTCATTTGCTGTCCTCATGGGGTGTCAACATGATACGTGATCATGGCGTATGATGAAGCATGATCATGAGATGTCTTTATTTTTCGAGTTTATGAAAGGATTGATGACCGTGAAAATTCGGTTTGTATGTGCCACTCGTTATTCCGAGGAAGCCTTTTATACCCAAGCGGCATTGGGTAAATCGTTAGCCTTGTTCTTCCCCCATTATGCAGATCAATTTGAGTTACGATTGTTTGCTGAAAATGAACGGGGACTGCCAAGCATCTATAATGAAGCGATTGAGGAAACTCGAGATGCACCGCGTATTTTGGTGTTTATTCATGATGATTTATTCCTGACCGACTTGGCATGGTCAACCCGAATGGCAGAATCTCTCACGCGGTTCGATATCGTTGGATTAGCAGGCAACAAGTCTCGTATTGCCAATCAGCCATCATGGGCGTTTGTGTTTGGTAGCAAAGGATTAGAATGGGATAAACGCGAGCATTTAAGTGGCACAATTGCGCATGGTCAATCGTTTCCGCCAGATCATATTGATTTTTTTGGTCCAGCGCAACAAGAAGTCAAACTACTTGATGGCGTTATGCTGATTGCTCATAGTCAGACTCTGATTGATACAGGCTTACGCTTCGATCCGCTGTTTCAGTTCCATTTTTATGATCTCGATTTTTGCCGTCAAGCAGAGCTAAAAGGTTTGACGATGGGTACTTGGGACATTTCCGTAGTGCATCAAAGTGGCGGTGGTTTTGGTTCTGAATCGTGGCAAGCTGGACTATCCCTATACTTGCACAAATGGCAGGCTTCACGCAAGGTTAATCTTTATACAATTGCCTATCTGCCTGAGCAGGTTACTCATCTTGAGGCAGGTTATGGGTATTTAGATAACCTACGTAATGATCGTGCAGATTGGCGAGAATATTGGCCGATGCGTCAATTTTTGCTCACCGAAAATCTGGACGAGAATGCGTTTTATGGCTTTTTTTCGCCGAGATTTGCCGAAAAAACAGGGCTTTCCTACCAACAAGTGGTGACGTTTGTTCAGTCAACGCCAGAAGATACCGATGTGGTGACTTTTTCGCCACAGGTGGATATTGGTGCATTTTTTCAGAATGTCTTTGTTGGCGGTGATCTTGCTGATCCAGGGTTTTTAGTGACGGCGCAAGCCTGTGCTAATTTAGCGGGGTTGTCGGTAGATTTAACCCAATTGGTGATGGATTCTCGTTGCACCGTGTTTAGTAATTTCTTTGTGGCTAAACCTGCCTTTTGGCGGCGTTGGTTAGACTTTTGCGAGTTGCTTTTTGCTGTTGCTGAAGTGCACGCCGATTCTGAGTTAGGACAAGCTTTACGTTACAAAACACGGTATAAAGAGGGTGTTGAACGCAAGGTATTTGTGGTCGAAGGGGTTGTATCCTTGCTACTGGCATTAGATACACAGCTCAAAATCCACAATTACAATCCTTTTCTGCTGGGGTGGTCGGCACAATTGAGCCGTTTTAGAGAGGAAGCTATTATTTGCGATGCTTTGAAAACAGCCTGTCGTCATCATCAGCATACCGAGTACAAAACGCTGTACGATAAAATATCACAAGACGTGATTCAAAAAACATTTTTTTCAGCTGAGTCCGCTGAACCCACTTAAGTTGCACACACTTGCACACAAAGGAACAATTTTTATGATGAAACAAACACCAGCGCACGATTTGTACAATGACTCTATCTTAGAGATGCTACCACCACATTGCAAAAAGGTTGTCGAAGTCGGTTGTATGCGTGGATCATTGGCGAAGGCCTATCAAGCGCGTTACCCTGATTGTCAATGGGTAGGCATTGATATTGATCCCGATAATGCTGAAATGGCGAAAGCAGTCTGTCAATCGGTGTTTTGTCGCGATATTGAAACCATCGAAGAGTCGGAATTAGCCTCTTTTGCAACCGCAGATGCGTGGGTGTTTGGTGACACTTTGGAGCATTTGCGTGATCCATGGCGTGTGCTGAAGCGTATTTTACCCTACCTACCTGATAATGGTGTGGTGGTTGCGAGTATTCCAAACGCACAGCATTGGTTTTTCCAGTCGCGCGTTAATGCGGGATTGTTCCGCTATGAAGATGATGGGTTGTTTGACCGAACACATTTACGTTTCTTTACACGTACGACCATTTTTGAAATGTTCCAAGATTCTGGCTACCTGATTGAACAAGCGGTTGCCCGTAATATCGTGACCGCTGATACGGCAAGATACATTCCGCATATTCGTGGTATGGCACAAGCGAGTGGCTACGATCCTGATGTTGCCGAGCAGGAAGCAATGGCTTTACAATATGTGGTTCGTGCTAAGCCAAATCGCGCTTAAACGCAAGTTGGTATGATTCTGTCACATTTGTTGGCGGTTGCCTTGGGCGGTGCCTTGGGTTCGGTTGGACGATATTGGTTATCGGCACAGGTGAACACTTGGCTAGGTGTGGGCGGTTTTCCTTGGGGAACACTGTCTGTTAATGTGGTGGGCAGTTTTCTGATCGGATTTGTCTTAATCATGTTGCAGGAGTGGTTGCATGCTGATAGTCATTGGCGATTGCTGTTGGTGGTCGGCTTCCTTGGTGGTTTCACGACCTTTTCAACCTTTAGCTGGGATACTTATAGCCTGTGGATTCAAGGAAAGTATCTGATTGCTGGGGTAAATATGACGGTCAGCCTAGTGTTGTGCGTTGTGGGTACGGGTTTGGGCGTAGGCTTGGCTAGGCTGTTGTTTCGCCCGCTTGCCTAGACCATTTTCTATGCTTCGTGAAGGTTGTGAATGGTCTAAATATACCTGCGGGAAGTTATAGTCTATAATTTCCCGATCATTCACCGACTCTATGACAGGTAAACTATGTGGCAATTTGATCCTATTCCGCGCATTCGCTTTGGGTGTGGTGCGCGTCATCAGCTTCAGTCCTTGATGCTTTCTTTTGGGAGAAAAGTATTATTGATCACGGGAGCGCATTCATTTGAAGGGTTAGCAGATGTTTCTGCGCTTTTGCATCAATGGCAAGCCAGTGGCATTACCCTGTGTCATGAACGGGTATCGGGTGAGCCTTCTCCTGAGTGGGTCGATGCCTGCGTGGCAAGCTATGCTGATGTGTCGATTGAAGTGGTTGTTGCGATTGGTGGAGGTAGTGCAATTGATGCCGCTAAAGCCGTTGCGGGGCTATTGCCTGTGCAAGAATCAGTGATCAATTATTTAGAGGGATTAGGGGTTGAGCGCACTTATACCGCACAAGCCTTGCCGTTTATCGCGGTACCCACCACAGCAGGAACGGGAGCTGAAGCAACCAAGAATGCGGTACTAAGTCGTCATGGTTCACAAGGATTCAAGAAGTCTTTCCGTCATGATTCTCTCATGCCAAATTATGCGGTGGTTGATCCTGATTGGATGATTTCTTTAACGCCAGCACAAATCGCAGGCAATGGTCTTGATGCCATTACCCAATTGATTGAGGGTTATACTTCAACTAAGGCCAGCCCAATGACCGATGCCTTGGCCTTAGAAGGGCTTAAGCGTGGTTTATTGGCTTTACCCTTATGGTTCGAGTCACCACAAAGGGTGGACTATGCCAGCGACATGGCTTGGTCTGCTTTGGCATCAGGCATTGTGTTAGCCCATGCAGGTTTAGGTGCTGTGCATGGCATGGCATCGCCACTGGGTGCCTTTTTTCCTGCGCCTCATGGGGTGGTTTGTGGACGTTTGTTGGCAGAAACAACCAAAATGAATCTCTATGCCTTAGCTCAGCAAGATGTCGCACATCCGACTTTGGCACGTTATGCACAAATCGGTCGCCTATTGCCCTCAGCACAGGCAGGTTGGACGGATGATCAAGCCATTCAAGCATTGGTTGAGTTATTGTTTGATTGGCAGAAACGTTTTGACTTACCCAGTTTGTCCACCTTTGGGATGGCTTCAGATGATGTTCCTGCCATCGTGGCAAACAGTCGTGGTAACAGCATGAAAACCAATCCCGTCGTTTTGTCCGATGCGCAATTAAGTGAGATTTTATTAGCTTGTTTATAGGGGGGTTGTCGTGCCTGTCATATCCTGTGGTTGATTGATAGGATTATGCCGAGAAGGACATTATCTTGCGCTATAATGCTCATACCGTGAACTGTTGTAAAAGGGAAGGAGTGGTGAAATGAGCGGTCATGTTGGTATCAAAGAGTTAACAGCCTATTTAGATGAATTTTTAGGTGCTTCTGCTGTGCAGGACTATTGTCCTAATGGCTTGCAGGTAGAAGGGTTTAGCGAGGTTCGTAAACTGGCAACGGCAGTGACGGCATCTCAGTATGCGATTGATCAAGCGATTGAGTGGGGTGCTGATGCGTTACTGGTGCATCATGGTTTTTTTTGGCGCAATGAGCCAGCACCTTTAACAGGCATTAAGGGTAAACGGATTCATGCTGCCATGACCGCTAATTTGAATATTCTGGCGTATCATTTGCCCTTAGACATGCACAGTCAAGTAGGGAATAACGCACAATTAGCACAGGTATTAAATATCCAAGATGATCTGTCTGATCCAAAACGTGTTTGGCGTTCGGGGCGTTTGGATTTTGCCTTACCGCTTGATGGTTTCTCAGAGCGCATCCGTCGTACCATGCGACGTGATCCTTTAGTGATTTCAGGCGGTGATCACCCAGTGAGTCGTATTGCTTGGTGCAGTGGCGCAGGGCAAGGGTATTTTGCTGATGCGATTGCCATGGGGGCAGATACTTTTCTGACAGGTGAAGTCTCAGAGTCCAATTATCATTTGGCAAAGGAAGCAGGTGTGCATTTTATTTCCGCTGGACATCATGCTACCGAACGCTTAGGGGTACAAGCTCTAGCAGAACATCTGGTGTTTCGTTACGCACTAGAGCATCATTATATTGAGTTAGAGAATCCTGTATAACACGCCTGTAAGGCTGTTTCAGTGATAGCTGAGTTTTCTGTCGATTACACAAATAATCGTGCGATGACCAGTAAAGTAAGCGACAGCGTTATTTTGTTGTTTTCACTTTTTCTGATTCTTTTTCATATCTGATTAAAACAAATGCCAATGATGCCGATAGCTTTAGCAGGATTGTGAAAAGGGGCATTTACTTGACAGATAATAGGAGATTGCGATGCAGTATCAATGGCATCTGTTAAACATTCGCTGTCAAGGCTGTGCAAAAACAATTCGGCGACAACTGGCAAAATTGCCTCAAGTAACTGATGTGTCGGTTGATCCTGAAGCAAAGTTGCTGAGTTTTTCTGCACCTGAAATGATGTTAGGTCAGGTTGAGCAACGCTTGAAGCAGATAGGGTATGTCAGGTCGGAGCAAGCAGATGAAAATGACGCTATGCTGGTGGCACGCTCAGTGGTTTCTTGTGTGGTGGGTAAATTAAGTTAGGGTGTGGCAGATTCCTATTGTTGACGCTTCGGAAGCCTAAAGAGACGAGAAGCGATTGTAAACATAAAGAGATGTGAATTATGTGGTTAAGACCTGTTGGGTATTTATTTCTAATTGGCGCGATTATTGGTGGCTTTGCCATTATGGATGGTCCATTAGCAGAATTATGGCATCCTTCTGAATTAGTTGTGATTATCGGTGCTGGCATTGCTTCTTTCTTATTAGCGGCTCACCCATCAACCTTACGTGATACCTTTAAGATGGCATTACGTTATTTCTCAGGTGAACGCACCACGCTTCGGATGTACGAGGAGGTGCTAGGTACCCTAGAGAAACTGTTCAAGTTGTCACGTTCTGAGGGTGCCATGGCATTAGATAAGCATATGTCAGACCCTTTTGGTAGTGATATCTTTCGTCGCTATCCCTTGGTGCTAAAGCATGATGAATTATTGGATTTTATGGTCTCTAGTATGAACTTCGTTTTAATGAATCCTTCTAAAGACCATGATATCAGTGTGCAAGCGGCACATAAGATCTCATTATGGCATCGTAATATTTCTGAGGTTCCAAAGTTAACGGGAAAGGTGGCTGAGTGGTTGCCAGGTTTCGGTATTATGGCGGCGATTCTAGGGGTAATTTTGACCATGACCACGGTCGGCGGTCCTGTTGAGGTGACGGCTAAGTTTGTTGGTGCCGCATTGACAGGAACTTTCTACGGTATTTTGTTTGCTTTTGCCATTGTCGGGCCTTTTACACATGCGATTGAAGTGCTCATTCGTAAAGATAAAATTATGCTTGATGTGACAGCCGCTGCGATTTCTGCTTTTTCTGATGGTCTATCACCCAGTATGGCGATTGAAATTGCCAAGCAACGTATGCCTGCTGACCTACGTGAGCAATTGCCCTCAACGAAAGATTAATGTCTAATAATTTCTGTTGACACAAGATGCCATCCGCATCGTGTCAGCAATGAAGCCTATAAAGAGAAGATTATGTCGAGACATATTCATATCGAAGAAGATCATGATTGCGAACATACAGGGTCGTGGAAAATTGCCTTAGCCGACTTAATGACCGTATTGATGGTGTTCTTCTTGGTCATGTGGTTGTCTGCTATTATGGATCCAGGTGATCGTCGTTCTTTCTCAGACTCCTTTAAGACGGAGAAAAAACCTGTGAGCGCAGGCGCACAAGAGGCGAGTCCAATGCCGAATATGAGTGGTGATGTGCTGATTCAACCGATCGAAGAGCTTAAACCCTTAACACGGGAAATTATTGAGCCTATTGTGAGGGATTTGAATGCGACCATCGAAGAAACGCCAGAGTCATTCAGTATTGTCATTCGTTCGGATAAAACCTTTGAAAGTGGTCGTGCCAGTTTGAATGATGTGGCTAGGGGAAAATTAGAGGTTTTGGCCATGCGTTTGGTCGGGCGTAAGCAGATGATTACCGTCACGGGTCATACCGATAATGTACCGATTCGTAACGTAACCTTCCCCTCTAACTGGGAATTATCTGCGGGTCGTGCCTCTTCTGTGGCGCGTTTGTTTGTTGATTTCGAGGTGAACCCTAAATATATCACCGTTGCGGGCAGAGCTGATGCTGAACCCGTATCAGATAATAACTCCAACTTAGGGCGTTCACAAAATCGACGTATTGTGATTAAAATTGACAAACATTCATTGCACGAAGAGACGGAAAAAGCAGCAGAAATACCTGCTGAGAAGTCTGCACCCAAAAGTCGTCCGAGCCGTGTCCGTGAATAAAGCGCGGTGAATAATGACTGATGTGTGACCTTGTTTGAGTCTAGTTTTAGACCTATAGTAGAATAAGTGAAGAAAAATGTGAAAAAAAGCTTGCATTTTATTCTTTGCTTACTTATAATTTAATCAATGCGCAAGTGGCGGAATTGGTAGACGCACTGGATTTAGGTTCCAGCGCCGCGAGGTGTCAGAGTTCGAGTCTCTGCTTGCGCACCATCTCAAAATACATGGAGTCATTCATGTTTCTCTCGAAAATTCATTTATCTCGATTATTGTTTGTTTTTTCTTTATTCTTTTCCTCAATACTCTCTGCTTCTGAAGAGGCTTCAGCTCCTCCAGCTTCCGATATAGAAGCGCATATCCAAGCAGCCGAACAGGGTGATCCTGAAGCGCAATATAGCTTGGCCTTGCGTTATATTTATGGTACTGGTACACGCAAGGATGCTAAACAGGGTATTTTTTGGTTACAAAAAGCGATTGATCAGGAATATCCTAAGGCGGTTTATCGTTATGCCAAGCTGTTTGAGGAAGGTATTGCTGTTCCTATGAATGCTAAAAGTGCTGCTGAATGGTATTTGAAAGCGGCTCAATTAGGCATTGTTGGGGCACAGCGTAAAATGGGTGAGCTGTATAATGCGGGTAAAGGGGTAAATAAAGACCCTGTACAAGCATATGCGTGGTATAACATTGCGACAGCGGCAAGTGGTGCTGTTCAAGATAAAATTCATCGTGAATACATTGGGTTTAATTTGTCTCCTGCTGAAAGAGATAGAGCTCAGGGGTTGTCTGCCGATCTGTTAAAACCAAAACCATAACCATAATAAGTCAATAACGCTTACTTTTTGTTCTGTAAGTGTTTTGCTTGGGTTATTTCGAACTTGCTACTTTAATGAAGGATTGTTGTGTATGCCATTACTTGATAGTTTCCGTGTTGATCACACCATTATGGACGCACCAGCCGTGCGTTTGGCTAAGTCTATGACTACCCCTAATGGTGATCCCATTACGGTATATGATTTGCGTTTTTGCAAACCAAACCAAGCGATTTTGCCTGAACGTGGTATTCATACCATGGAGCATTTATTTGCTGGGTTTATGCGTGATCATTTGAATGGTGATGATGTAGAAATCATTGATATTTCTCCGATGGGATGCCGTACAGGTTTTTATATGAGCTTGATTGGTCGTCCTGATGAGGCACGTGTGGCAACGGCTTGGTTTAAGGCAATGCAGGATGTCCTAACCGTAGAGAACGAAGCTGGGATTCCTGAGTTAAACGAATACCAATGTGGTACTTATGAAATGCACTCCTTAGCTGAAGCAAAGGCGATTGCTAATGACATAGTAACCTTGGGTAGAATCGGTGTGAACATCAATGAAAAAATTGCCTTGACTGATGATCAATTGGCAAACTTAGGAAATCAGCTATGAGTCGATGTGTCGGTATTATTGGTGCAATGGCAGAAGAAGTTGCCGCGTTTCGTCAGTTAATGACGATGACTGAGGAAATTGCTGTTGCTGATGTTCACTTTTATATTGGTAGCATTCATGACGTTAATGTCGTGTTGGCTCAGTCAGGGATTGGTAAGGTCAACGCCGCGATGACCACCACCTTGTTGTGTGATCGTTTTCAACCGATTGCCGTGATCAATACGGGTTCAGCGGGTGGTTTTGTCTCCGACTTGCAGAAAGTTGGTGATATCGTGGTATCAACGCACGTGGTTCATCATGATGTTGATGTGACTGTCTTTGGCTATGCGCAAGGGCAGGTTCCGGGAATGCCAGAGCTTTTCTCAGCGGAGCATTCGCTCATTGAGTTGGCTTACAATACCTTAACTGAGTTGTCATTGACAGCGCATCGAGGGATGGTTGCCTCAGGTGATAAATTTATGACTAAGGATCATCATATCGCTGAAACACGCGCTTTCTTCCCTGATTTGCATGCCGTTGAAATGGAAGGGGCAGCAATTGCCCAAATTTGCCACCGTTTTGGCGTGCCTTTTGTGGTGGTTCGTGCTTTGTCGGACATTGCAGGACAGGAATCGCCGATGAGTTTTGAGCAATTCTTGCCGTTGGCGGCAGAAAATGCCGCGCAGTTGATCTTAGCGATGCTTCCTAAGGTAGAGGCGAGCATTCGTCAGTCGTAAATTTTGCTGATGATGTGTTGAGCAATACAAGGGATCAAAGCGATCCCTTGTTGTTTTTCAGCGAATATAATGAATCCTTAGTGTGTTGGTTTCAATTGTTTTGCCATGTTCACCACTCTTTCTCTGACTTCATCTGGATGGGTTAGGGGCGGTTGAAAAGGCACCATCAGACGTTCATCACCGTGCACCGTGTGTGCCGTAAATCTCATACCATCACCATCAATACCAATCATTTCAGCGGATTGCGCGTCTTTTTGATCAGCCAGTTGGCGAACAAAGCCTAATACCGCATCGCTATGATCTTGGTTCATATGATCACAGATGCTTTGTTGCACCTCTTTTGTCCATTTAGGCATCATCATTCTCCTGTTTTTTCGGATGAGCAGAGGGTTGATTAAAAATAATTAAACTGTTTTTGATTTTTTGGCATGTTGTGTGCTAATTGTTAGTCACGATTATACAACACCTCACACACAAAGGACTCGTATCATGCCAACATTAAACGCATACGCAAGTGCACATAACGCACACACAATGACCAACGCTTCTTTGTCTGCTTTACTCACGCCATATGAGTATAACCGCGATTTGGAAGCAGAGTTAAGTCAAAAACCACATTTATTTGTATTGATGCTATTACAGCGTTCCGTTGAGAAAGCGATGACGGCAAAAAGCTGTCATGAAGCGGGCGAACTGGTTGCCAAAGGCTTTCATATCGGTCGTTTGACCTCTTTGGTAGATGCGCTACGCGATCGTCTTGTTTTCCAAGATCAAAATATCATTGCTTATAACTTTGCTGATTTGTACGAGTATATCGACACCAGCTTGCAACAAGCGGTCAATGAAGCAGGAACAGAGTATCTTGACAGTGCCATCATGATTTTGAACGAACTCAAGCAAGCTTGGGAAGAAGCGATGCATTTGACAGGTAACTGGACAAACACGGTTCAATAATAAACACGATTATCATTTTCTTTTTTTATTGCGTCAGCTTTGATCTAAATGATCGGGTTGACGTTATTAGACGACCTAGCTGTTGTTTCAGCTAGGTTATACGGGTCTCCTCCCATTGCCGGCGGGTATTATCCCCCGGCCTTTTTATATCTGCCATTCTATCCCATTTCTGACCAATAAACTTGGTTTTTCTTGTTTTGTCATAAAAGTGACATCATTTTGACGCATCCCTGTCATCTTTGTTCGCCATAATGCTCTCTGTCTTGATTCTGTTAAGTCTTTAAGTTAGGAGACACGTGATGAAAAAAATGATCGCTCTTGCGCTCGGACTAACGGCAACTGCTGTGTCAACAACCGCCTTATCTGCTGTCGATTCTGCCTTACCTGCTTACGGTAAAGTAGCGGGTGTTTCTGGTAACTTGTCTAGTGTTGGTTCTGATACCTTAGCAAACCTTGCCACCATGTGGGCAGAAGAGTTCAAACGTTTGTACCCTAATGTCAACATTCAAATTCAGGCGGCTGGTTCTTCAACTGCGCCACCAGCTTTGACTGAAGGCACTTCTAATGTGGGTCCAATGAGTCGTGAAATGAAGTCGAAAGAAATCGAAGCATTTGAGGCAAAGTATGGTTATAAGCCAACTGGCATTGCAGTGGCGATTGATGCTTTGGCGGTTTATGTGCATAAAGACAATCCTATCAAAGGCTTGACGCTTTCTCAAGTAGATGCGATTTTTTCTTCTACACGTAAGTGCGGTGCGCCTGCTGACATTACAAAATGGGATCAATTAGAAGTATCTTCATTGGCGGGTAAAGACGTGCAATTGTATGGACGTAATTCAGTGTCAGGTACTTACGGTTATTTCAAAGAGCATTCGTTATGTAAGGGTGACTTTAAGTCTAACGTAAACGAGCAACCTGGTTCGGCATCGGTGGTTCAATCCGTAGCGACAGGTGTCAATGCGATCGGTTATTCTGGTATTGGTTATAAAACCTCGGGTGTGCGAGCGGTTCCTTTAGCGAAAAAAGATGGTACGGACTTTGTTGAGGCTACTGAAGCGAATGCGGTTTCTGGTAAGTATCCATTAGCACGTGCTTTGTATATTTATGTTAATAAAGAGCCTGGTAAAGCCATGGATCCGATGGTGAAAGAGTTTATGACCATGATTCTTTCTAAAGAAGGTCAGTCAATCGTTGAAAAAGACGGTTATGTTGCCTTACCATCAACCGTAGCGAACAAAGAATTGGCAAAATTGCAATAATCCTTTGTCATCTCGCTTGTGTTGAGTAAAAAACCACCTTCGGGTGGTTTTTTTGTTGTGAGTTGTTAGGCTGTTTTGTGTCGATGTGGAAAAGCGATAATCTTGCTTTTGGCTTCAGGAATCTGTTCTTTGGTGAGGTTAAGTTGTTCGCTAATCTGGTGCATGACGGCGATGGCAGAGAGTTTGCCTTGATAGCAGGGCGGTTCTGTCTGTGTGTTGGTCAACTCGATACACTGTTCGCGTAGGCAAGGCGAGCAGGCATAATCACTTTGAAGCACCTGTGCTTTTGTCCCAACAACCCCTGTTAATCCGACTTCCGTTGCCCCATAGAGGGCGATAACAGGACGATCTAATGCCGCGGCGAGATGGGTTAAGCCTGTATCCACACCTACCACCAATTCAGCGTTTGCCAACACGCCTGCTAAGGTGGTTAAGTTACTGGGTGGTAAGATGCGGACATTCAGCCTCAGTCTAGCAAGTCGTTGGGCGCGAGCTTCTTCTTCTTCGTTATGGTAGGAAACCCATACCTGTCGTCCCTGCTTGCCTGCGAAAGCCACCAATTCATGCCAATAGGCTTCTGGCCAATGTTTGCTTTCCCACGTAGTGGCATGTGCAAAAAACCAATAGGGGGCTTGTCCTGCCGATACTGGTGGGCTATGTGCTAGGGTTAAGGCGTAATCGACTTGGCTCAGGTCGGGCGTTGGATAGTGTAATGCTTGGGCAAAGAGCAGGCGCAGGCGGTCAATGGCATGTTGTCCCCACGCAACAGGGTAGCGATGCTGATAAAACCAGTGCGCTAAGGGTTCTCTCGCGCTTTGTGCGTCTAAACCTGCCACGGGAGCAGACACCATTTTTCCCCAGATCGCGCTTTTGAGTAAGCCTTGTGCATCGAGTACCAGATCGTAGTGATTGGCTTGTAATCGTGCTTTGAGTTGGCTTAACTCTGCCCATGTATCAGGATGCCAGAGTCGGCTACGCAAGCGTCGCCATGCCAGAGGGATGACTTGATTCACGGCTGGATGCAAAGCGGGAAGCTCAACAAACCCTTCTTCCACCAACCAATCTACCTTGAGCTCAGGTATCTGGAGCAGAGCATCGGTGAGTGCGGGATAGGTGTGAATAATGTCTCCAAGCGATGAGGTTTTGATGAGCAATAGGCGCATGAACAAACATCCATTATAAGCAAGTGGTTGAGAGGCGTAGGTCGTTTCGTGTGTTGTTATTATACCTGATTTATGAGCATGAGCTCAGTGGTGTCGTATAGAGATTTTGATGTCGTCAGGGCGTAAAAAAGTTAAAATAATGTCTCAAGCGGACATAACCTGTCCGACCTGTCTGTTATCCTCACTCTGTTAATTCGTTTCACCAATGAGGAGTCAGTAGAATGGATATTAATGTTGATGATGGTTACACACCCAACCGCTATGCTAGGTTTAAGCGACAATCTCCGCCATCGACCCAACCCAAGACCATGGAAAGTCAGGGGTGGGCAGGAACCAGCCCACTTGGCGAAGAGGACTATAAAGAAAAACTCAAGAATATGTTAGCCATGCAAGAGCAGAAAAATCAGTTAAACAGCCATGTCAGTCCGCAAAAATTAGGGCAGTTTATTGATGTGTTTGTTTGATTTTTAGCACTGAGGGTGAGTATAATCGCTCTTTGCTAGTTACGCGTTGAGTCTTTTTTATGACGAACCCCATCGAATCTTATCATGACCCGCTTGCGCATCGTCTTACGCAGATTTTGCTTAAGCTGAATCAAGGCGAGCGATTAGAGGCTGGCTTATTGGCGGATGAGTTTTCGGTGAGTCGTCGAACGATTCAACGGGATATGAACGAACGGTTTGCGTTTTTACCCATTGAAAAGAAAGAGGATCATTATTATCTCGATCCTGCTTATTTGGGGCGCATTACGCTCAATGATGTCAAACGCTTTGCGATTTTGGCAGGGATTGGCGAGATGTTTCCTGTCTTGAGTTCAGCTTTTTTGCGTGAGTTGTTTGATAGCCGATTGCAGGATACGGTGTTGATTCGTCCGATGAGTTATGAAAATATTCAACAGCATGGGGCGATGTTTCAGCAGTTGCAACAGGCGATTTTGCACCAACAAGCGGTGCGTTTTGATTATCGCAAAAAAGATGGCACGAAGCGCGTTAGGGTGCATCCTTATAAGTTGGTGCATCATCATGGGGTTTGGTATCTGGCGGCGGTGGATGGTGAGGTCTTAAAAACCTATACCATTTCTCGCATTGGTCAATTGGTTGTCTTGCCTGAGCAGTTGTTTGAGCGTCATCATGCTTTTGAAGCGCAGTTAGAGCAGGATGACAGTATTTGGTTGAATACTCAAAAACAAAGCGTTACCTTAAAGGTGTCGCCAGATGCCGCGAGTTATTTTCGTCAAAAACAGTTAATTTCGGCACAAACCATTGAGCAAGAATTGGAAGATGGCAGTTTACTGGTATCGGGTAAATTTGCGCATCCGAATCAGATTTTACCAATTGTGCGGTCATGGATTCCCGATATTCATATCATCAGCCCAGTTGAACTACAACAAACGATGGAAAATGAGTTGTTGGGTTATTTGAAGCGGGAGAAAAAGTAGGTTTCATCCTTCAATCTAGATCATTGGCTGTCCTCGCTGTCATCTTCCCAAAGTAACTCAGCATTAACATTCAGAGCATGAGATAGGCGTAGCAGAGTATCTGCTCTTGGTATGGTTTTGCCATTCTCAAAATTGGCTACCTGTGCCTGTGTTACGCCTGCTTTTTCTGCCAATTCTGCCTGACTCATGCCAAAGTAGGTACGCCATGCTTTTAACAGGCTCATACCTTGCAAAACATTCATTTTCACAACATCATGCGGAAACATGGAGTGCTTATCGCTGGTTTGCTTAGAAATTAAGTCTTGGTAATCTTGGTATTCCACAATCACAAAAGCTGGCACGCCGTGATGATTGATAATTTGTGGATTAGTATGTGGTGTCATCTCGTTTTTTAACCTCTTCTATGTGGGTAACTTGGACTTCTTCACTGAGAATATTGATGAGTATTCGATAATCACCAACGCGGATGCGGTGCGTGTACTCGTGGTTTGTTAGCGCGATAATGTCAACCAGACCACCAGTGGCATACAGGTCGATTGTGGCTAAAATTCTTTCTTTTGCTTGATAGTTTTTTAGCTTTTTGATCTGTTTTCGCGCCTTTTCTTTCCACTTGATAATCATTTTAGTCACCTTTTACTTGTTACTTAATTATATCTATTTGTATATAATAAATCAAACAATAATATATAATTATTGTGGTTGTTAAGTCTCGACTGATTGGTTTTCGTTATCGTGAATCCAATCATCTTTATCGTCAGGGTGTTTTTTGCTTGTTTCCCCCCTACTTTTTAGCGAATTATTTCTGCTCTGCACCTCTTGGCGGACATAACCTGTCCGCTAACCTTGTTATGATATTGTGTGTCGCAAAACGTTCTGTATGTTGTGGTGCAGTATCCTGCGAATGCTGAGGTGAGTTGTGCTAGTATTCGTAGCAAGAGACGATGGACAAGGTCAATTCCCCTCCGTTGGAGGGGTACGCCGAAGGCGGGGGGTGGTTATGGGTCGTAAATCGGTGCTAGTGTTGATCACCACCCCGTCAGGCTACGCCTGCCACCAACGGAGGGGAATTAAGATGCGAGTAAAAAAGGAGTAAAATTATGAATTTTTTAGATGTCAAAACCGATTACGCTTTCAAGCGCGTGTTTGGAGCGGAGGAGTCTGTACCCTTATTGATTAGCTTTTTGAATGCCATTTTAGACTACGAGGGTGAAAATGCCA
>CAZLOM010000031.1:0-18411 GCA_964561185.1 uncultured Piscirickettsiaceae bacterium | reverse complement strand
TAGAACAAATCCTCTTCCTCGCTGCTACTGCCACCAGTTGAATGCACGCCATCAAAAAAGCGATCGGTATCAATGATGATGATCACGTTTGCTTCCGAATAATGCACAACCCCTTGAATCAAACGGTTGCTGTCCTCACCAATGGCACCGATGGGGTCAATGCGTGAATCGGCAATATCGCGTACCTCTTCTACTTCATCGACCAACAAACCAAGCACCAAATCTCCTTCTTCAATAATAATAATACGAGAAAGATCGGTAATCTCTGCACCATACAATTTGAAAAACGAACGCGTGTTCAAAATGGTCACAATCACACCACGCACATTGATCACACCCAATACATCACTTGGTGCACCAGGCACAGGGCGAATTTCTGAAACCCTCAATACTTCCCTAACCCGTTGTACGTTAACACCATAAAACTCGTTGTCTAAGCGAAACAACACACAACGGACATAATTGCTATCATACTCATTCTCATCCATCACTATATGATGTGAATCACCGAATAAACTGCTACTCGACATAACTGCTCCTTATTTAGCGAGACTTAGCGGAAATGCCCGATCATACCAGGTAAATCAATAATCAAGGCGATACGTCCATCACCCGTAATGGTTGCACCTGCATATCCCTGTACCCCTTGCAACTTAGTGCCAAAAGGTTTAATGACCACTTCTTCTTGACCACGAACCTGATCAATCACCAAACCAACCACTAGCGTACCAACTGTCACGATGACCACTTTACAGTTTACTAACTCATCGTACTGCGTTGCTGGCGACAACCAATCACGCATAAAATACAAAGGAATACTCTTTTCACGCAAACGCACCATGACACGACCATCAATCGTATTGGTATCGGAAACGTTGTAATCAAAAATTTCTTGTACTGCCGTCAAGGGAATTGCATAGTTGAAATTACCCACTGAAATCATTAAAGTCGGTAAAATAGCCAGCGTCAATGGCACACGAATACTGAATTTTGTTCCTTGCCCCACCACAGAGCTGATATCAATACCACCATTGAGTTTGGTGATCATGCTCTTCACTACGTCCATACCCACGCCACGACCAGAAATATCTGAAATTTCTGTCTTGGTTGAGAATCCCGGTAACAACACCAACTCAAACGCCTGCTTATCATCCATCTGATTAGCGGTAGTTTCATCAATTAAGCCTTTCTCAACCCCTTTACGACGTAGGATATTGGCATCCATTCCCTTACCATCATCGGTAATGGATAAGAGAATATGATCCCCTTCTTGCTCCGCGGCTAAAACTACCTTGCCCACGCGCGGCTTTTTCGCTTTCGCACGGGTATCAGGATCTTCAATACCATGGTCAACGGCATTACGCACCAAATGCACCAAGGGGTCAGCCAATGCCTCGACAAGGTTTTTATCCAAATCGGTGTCTTCACCCTGCATTTCCAATTCAATTTCTTTGCCGAGTTTACGCGCCAAATCACGAACCACGCGAGGAAAACGACCGAATACCTTTTTAACAGGTTGCATACGCGTTTTCATCACGGCGGCTTGTAAATCCATGGTCACGTGATCAAGGTTAGACACAGCCGCCGCCATCTCTTCGTTCTGCACAATGGTACGCAAGTTCAACATACGGTTACGAACCAATACCATTTCACCAACAAGGTTCATGATTTCATCGAGACGTTTAGTATCAACACGAACGGTTGACTCTTCTTCGTTGGCTTTTGCTGCTGGTTTTGCGGGTGATTTTGCTTCTGCCTTAGGTTTTTCTGGTGCAGAAGTGGGCGCTTGCGTTGGTGCTGATGTTGGTGCCGATGTCACAACCACGGCTGTAGCTGGTGTTGAAACAGCACCCACCTTGACTGCCGCCTCTAAAGCCGCCTCTTCTGCAGACTTACCTGACTTGAGCGCACTTAACATGGCTTCAAATTCAGCATCACTGATCTCACCATCTGGATCTAAGAGCGTTGCTGATGCCGATTTTGTGGGTTGTTTTTGCGCTCTCTGCTTTAACAGGGCCTCAAACTCTTCATCCGTAATATCACCATCTGGATCAACCCCTTCAGCTAAACTTAATTTGCTGTTCGCAACAGGCTCAGAAGCAACGACTTCTACTGGAGGTGCAGATGCTGGTTTAGCGCCCTTAACTGCAGCATCTAACTTAGCCAACAATTCAGGATCAGCAGAAGCAAGCTCACGCTCACCAGCCGATAATGCTTGAATCATGCCACCGATAGCATCGTATGCTTGTAGTACAATATCGACGTTATCACTATCGTATTGACGTTCACCATTACGAATTTTATCAAACAGATTTTCTGCACGGTGACACAACTCAATTAAGGCAGTCACCCCTAAGAATCCAGCACCACCCTTAATGGTATGAAAACCACGAAAGATGGCGTTTAACAGATTCATATCTTCTGGATTGTTTTCTAAGTCCAGCAACTGTTCATTTAAGTTTTCAAAAATTTCCCCTGCTTCAACAAGGAAATCCTGCAAAATATCTTCATCCACGACTCGACTCCTTTGGCAAAAAGGTCAAGCCAGATGGCTTGCCCGCTGTTTTAACAGGCTAACTTTAGCACTTTTCGTGCCATAGAAAAAAACTCATTATAAGCCAAGATTTTTTAACAGGTCGTCTACATCTGCTTGATCATCAATACGTCCCGCTTTATCTTTAGCTGTCACACCTGGACCCAAGCCTTGTTGCGTATTTTCATGCGCAAAATAATCACTGTTTCCCGCCTCTAAGTTTTCTAAACTTTCAATCACTCGCTTTAATACCTGACCCGTTAAGTCTTGGTATCCCTGTGCCATGAGAATATCCGTTAAATGACGCTGAATCTCTTCCAGTAGCATCACAGAATGATCAGCAAAATTAATGTCTCCTAATGCCTTAAATTTACGAAATGCCTTTTGTGTGGATAAAATATTCAGCAACGCCTTCATTTCACCTACTTTAGCCAAACAATTCTCCGTATGTTCAATGGTTTGATGAACTGCTTCTTGTTTGGTATCAATGACATAACCTAATCTTTCTTGAATCTCTACACGTAATGGGGTACCGCTCATAATCATCTGCTCCTAAAACAAAAAAACCCGCAACAAGTGCGGGTTTAGACAATTTAATACTTATTTGCCTTCGAAAATTTTGGCAATTTTTTCATTCAAGGTTGCCGCAGTAAATGGTTTTACAATATAACCATCCACACCAGCCTCAGCCGCTTCTAAAATTTGACTACGTTTAGCCTCAGCTGTAATCAATAAGAAAGGCGTTGCTGCAAAACGTTCATCTGCACGAACCTTACGCAACAAATCAATACCCGTCATATTCGGCATATTCCAATCTGAAACAATAAAATCAAAGCCCTTATGCGCCTCTAAGGTACTCCAAGCTTGTACACCATCTTCAGCTTCTTCAAAGTTGCTAAAGCCCAACTCTTGTAACAAGTTCTTTACAATACGACGCATGGTCGAAAAATCATCAACAACTAGGATTCGCATGTCACGATTAATAGCCATAAAAACCTCTTATTTAATATCTAAAATAAAAACTCAACGATCAATCCAATCACGTAAGCGTGCTCGCACGCGAACTAAAGCCTGACTCAAAATTTGTGAAACGCGAGATTCACTCACGCCCAACACATCACCAATTTCTTTCAAGTTTAACTCTTCATCGTAATAGAGAGATAATACCAATTGTTCTCGTTCAGGTAAAGAGCGAATTGCTTCTGTTAGATGCTCATGGAATTGCATTTGCAATAATTCATGCACTGGCTCATTCTCATCAGCCGCATCTAACACACTTAACTGATCCTCAGACAAGTCGTCCTGATCGGGCATATCAATTGACAAAATATGAGCACCAACAGCATCCTGTAAAATATGATGATACTCTTCCAACTTGATGCCGAGCTCGTTAGCAACTTCCTCGTCCTTGGCTTCACGCCCCAACCTTGATTCAACCACACGAACCGCTTCAGCAAGTTCTCTCGCCTTACGATGTACTGAGCGTGGTGTCCAATCTCCTCGACGAATCTCATCTAAAATCGCACCGCGAATTCGAATACCCGCATATGTCTCAAAACTTGCACCCTGAGCGGCATTATACTTTTGAATCGCCTCCAAAAGACCTATCATACCAGCCTGAATTAAATCCTCTACCTGCACACTAGAAGGCAATCGCCCTTTCATATGATAAGCTATGCGCTTAACCAGCCCCATATGCTCTTCAAAGTCACGAGCGTCTACAGGCTGTTCGCTCTGCAATTGAGTGTATGCTTTTGCCACCGACATTATCGAATTCCTGATTGCACCAATCGCTCAATAAAAAACTGCAAATAACCATTAACCCCTGAAGGTACAGACCAATCGAGCGTACTTCTTGCTAAAGAAGTCACTGCCTTTGCTGATGGACTAACAGGTTTTGTTAAGACTACTGGTGACTGTTGTTGAATTGCCTCTCTGAGCAGCGGATCAAAAGGAACCATACCTGCATAATACAACTTAATGTCCAAGTATTGTTCAGCAACTTTATTCATTTTTTCAAATAACTGCTCACCCTGCTCTGCTGACTGCACCATATTAGCCAATATACGTGCACGAGAAACCCCATAATCACGCCCAAGCACTTTAATCAAGGCGTAAGCATCGGTAATAGAGGCAGGTTCATCACAAACCACAACGAGCGTTTCCATTGAAGCGCGACAAAAACTTAACACACTATCAGAAATGCCCGCTGCCGTATCAATCAGCAGAACATCTAACTCATCACCCAACTCTGAAAACGCATTAATCAAACCCGCGTTCTCTGCTGGTGATAAATTCGCTAAACGACGCACTCCCGACGCACCAGGAATAATTTTTAATCCTCCTGGTCCATTGATCATAATCTCTTTAAGCGACTTTGTGCCATCCAATACGTGTGACAAATTATACTCTACACGTAATCCTAATAGCACATTCACATTTGCCAAACTCATATCAGCATCAAATAGGCACACCCTCTGTCCCATTTTAGCCAGAGCAACCCCTAAATTTACTGACACACTGGTTTTACCCACACCGCCTTTACCGCCTGTGATGGCGATGGTTCTGACTGGTCTTTGACCACCACCACCCCTCAGACCAGCTGCCTGATCTTCAAACATCCATTATCTCCCGACCAAATCCATAAGGTGCGCCAGCTAATGCTGAGGAGTCATAATTTTTGCCCATTACAATTGCTTGATCTAAAATATCCCTTGCTGTCATAGGCAATAAATCCTCTGGCACACGCTGACCATTTGAACAATAAGCCAAAGGGAGTCGATTTTCTGCCAACACGGTTAATGCTGGCCCTAGCAACATGGCTTCATCTAATTTGCTAAGAATACAAGCATCGAGCTTCATCTGCCCAAACGCCGCTACAATTTCCTTAAGAACACCTAATTGAGTTGCTGCTGAAATCACCAGCATTGTCTTAATGCGATGAGACATATCAGACAGACTTGACATTAAATAATCATGTAATCGCGCGTCACGTTGGCTTAACCCTGCGGTATCCACCAATACCAACTTACGATCTGATAACGCCATCACTAAGCGTTTAAACTCTTCTGGCGTTTGAGCGGTAAATAAAGAAACACCAATTAAATCAGCGAAAATCTTCAACTGCTCCTGAGCACCAATTTTATAGGTATCCAAGGTCACAATAGCACACCCTGCTTGTCCATACCTTAGCACAAAGCGTGCCGCAATTTTAGCAATGGTGGTTGTTTTTCCAACCCCTGTAGGACCAACGAACGCTAATACACCACCTTCGTCGAGCAGTTTATCATGCAATTGAGGAATTTTATCTAAAATTTCCGTTTGAATTTTGCGCCACTCACCTTCCTCATTGGTAGCTGAGTCATCAATATGCGCAATCAAAGCCTGAGCTAAATCCCAACCAATACCAATCGCTGATAACCGTCTGAGTAAAGCCACCTTAACAGGGGATTGAATTTGCGTATTCTGCCATGCAAAACCCGCTAACTGTTGCTCCAACATTTCACGCATGGATTTTAATTCGTGAAACAAGCTACCAATATCACTGCCTGCATGGGTTAAGACATCCTGACGAGCACCAGCCTGCCATGTAGATTGCCCTCCAGAAAGAGAGGAAGGCTGTCTCGGCATTTGGTAAGGCGCATCAGCACGACGTGAAGTGCTAGTGGTTGCTGACGAAGAGGACTTAGGACTTGCCGATGAAGCATCAGGATCAATGGCAGCAGTCACTTCAACACCTTCATCAGTGTAACGAGACGTTAAAATAACTGCATCATCGCCTAACTCTTCCTTAACGATATTCATGGCTTGTCGCATATTGGGTGCCACAAAACGCTTAATACGCATTCAACTCTCCTTTAACCTATGGTTGCAACCACACTCAAATTCCGATTTTCAGGCACTTCATTATAGGCGAGAACCACCAGAGAAGGAATAGAATAACGGAAAAGTCGTGATAAAGATGCTCTAACATTAGGGTGAACTAACAAAATAGATGGTTTAGCTTGTGCTTCGCGGACTTTCACTTGATCGGTTACTAAAGTAACCAAATTTGAAGCAAGCCCAGGTTCGATAGAAAGCATACCCTCAGCGGCACCACTTGCTAAAACCGAACGATTCAGCATAGTATCCAACTCTGGATTCAAGGTAAAGACTTCTACCGTATCGCCCAAACCAGGAATCGTTTGCAAAATGAAACGTCCCAAAGCCGCACGCACATGAATGGTTAACTGATTCGGATCGGCATTGGTTGTCTCTGCACGCTCCAAAATCGTTTCTAAAATGGTGCGCATATCCTTAATGGGGATACCATCACGCAATAAATTTTGTAACACCTGAACAATAACAGGCAATTTTGCTGGTGATGCCAAAACTTCCTCAACCAATTTACTTGCATTGGTTTTCATCTTATCAAGTAGCAATTGAGTTTCTTCGACACCGAGCAATTCATCGGCATGAGTTTGCAGTAAGTTACTCATATGAGTAGAAATAACCGTACCAGCATCGACAACGGTATAACCCAAGGTTTGCGCTTGATCTCGGTCAGACTTGGCAATCCACACAGCCTCTAAACCAAAGGTAGGATCCGTTGTCTTAATACCACTCAAGTCTCCATACACCTGTCCAGAATTAATGGCTAACTCGCGATCGTGATAAACATCGCCACTCCCGATATTAACGCCCATCAAACTAATGCGATATTGGTTAGGTGACAAATCTAAATTATCACGAATGTGCACAGAAGGAATCAGGAAGCCTAAATCAACCGATAATTTACGTCTTACGCCTTTAATGCGCTCCAACAATTGACCACCTTGCGACTCATCGACCATTGGAATCAAGCGATAGCCAATTTCCAATCCCAATGGATCAACCTGCTGTACATCATCCCAACCCAATTCCATCGGTCGCGAACGATCCACCTGTGTTTCCAGTTCGGGCTCAACAACGCGACCAGACTTAGCTTGCTGAGTACGCGTTACCCACCAAGCGGTCATGGCAGCCAAAGCGGCCAAGCTAAGAAAGGCAACATTGGGCATACCGGGAATCGCACCCAGCACCCCTAGAATTGCCGCTGACATCCATAAGGGTTGTGGATTGGTCAATAACTGATCATTCGCCTGCGCTGACATATCGCGTTCATCGCTAGATGAGCGTGTCACAATAATCGCCGTAGCGACGGATAATAGCAAAGCAGGAATTTGTGCTACGAGACCATCACCAATAGTTAAAATCGTATAAACCTCTATCGCTTCACTAAAAGGCAAGCCATGTTGTGCCATACCAATAATGAAGCCACCAATGATGTTAATAAACAGGATGATAATCCCTGCAATGGCATCACCTTTAACGAATTTGCTCGCACCATCCATTGAGCCGTAGAAACCTGACTCTTGGGCGACTTCTCGACGACGCTTTTGCGCTTCTTCTTGCGTAATTAAGCCAGCGTTCAAATCAGCATCAATCGCCATCTGTTTACCAGGCATTGAGTCTAAGGAGAAACGTGCGCTCACTTCAGCAACGCGACCTGCGCCCTTAGTGATCACCACGAAGTTAATGACGACCAGAATCGCAAACACGATCAAACCAACCGCATAATTGCCGCCGATAACAAAATCACCAAAGGCTTCAATAACGTGCCCTGCCGCATCACCACCGTTATGCCCTTCCAGCAAGATCACGCGCGTCGAAGCAATATTTAACGCCAAACGCAACAGGGTTGTGACCAATAAAATCGTAGGGAAAATAGCAAAATCAATGGGTCGCTTCGCGTATGCCGTCACCAATAAAATCATCAAGGACAATGCAATATTAAAGGTAAACAACACATCCAGCAGTAAAGGTGGCAAGGGCAACATAATCATTGCCAACAACGCCAATACCACAATAGGCGTTACGACACCTGGCGGCATCATTTGCTTAATTTGTTTGGAAAGCTTTTGCCAGTCCATTAACCCATACCTAACTTTGAAGAAAATAGCTATTTCATGCTCAAACACAAGAACCATGAAATACTGATAAATGAAATACTAAATGCGTATTGTAACCCAAGTTAGACTTAAATCGCTAATGATTCGGTTACGAAAGTGGGCTTTGACGTAAATGATTCGGTACTTCTAGTTGTGTCATGTCGTCTAATTTGGCATCTTTTTCGTTTTTCAAGCGATAAATCATGGATAAAATATTAGCCACGGCAGCAAATAATTCTCTTGGAATGACTTGCCCAACTTCAGTGTTGTAGTACAGAGCTCGTGCCAACGCTGGAGAAGGTACAATTTGAATGTCATGCCTCTGCGCAATGGTACGAATTTGTAGTGCCATAAAGTCAACACCACTGGCAACCACGATAGGCGCACTCATGCTACCATCCAGATCATATTTAAGCGCGACCGCATAATGTTCTGGGTTGGTAATAACGACGTTAGCCGTAGGAACATCCTGCATCATGCGACGCATCGCCATTTCTCTCTGCATACGACGAATTCGCCCCTTAATTTCAGGATTGCCGTCTGTCTGCTTATATTCATCCTTGACCTCTTGTTGGGTCATTTTCATTTCTTCATTGTGATGCCAAATTTGATAAGGCGTATCAATCATCGCAATCACAATCAACCCTAACGACATGATCAGAAAAGCCAACACCAGATGCTCACCCGCTTCTAGCAAGCCTTGGTTAACATCCATTAACCCTAAGTTTCTTAGCTCTGCCAACACACCATAGAGGAATAAAATAGAAATCGCCATCATCAAGAAAAATTTCAACAACGCCTTAACCAATTCAACTAAGGCATTCATCGAAAACATACGCGCGACCCCAGAGATTGGGTTGAGCTTACCAAAATTGGGCATCCAAACGTAAGTACTGAAGTTCCAACCGCCTACAATAATGTTAGAGACAACCCCAATCAATGTCATGGCAATCATAAAAGGCGCAATGAGCCATAAGGCATTAATCAATTGCGCAAAAATAATACTTGCCGCCTTTTTCATGTCAAAGGCATGATCTCGCGTTAATTGCAACCCCGTGGTCATATTTGACAGGATGTCCTGCATCATATAACCACCCAACCAGTAAAACCATATCGCAGCAATTAGCGTGATAAACAGTGTACCCAACTCTTTAGCACGGAGCACCTGACCTTTCTCTCTGGCATCACTAATTTTCTTACTGGAAGCCTCTTCGGTCTTTTCTTGACCGTCTGCATTCTCTGCCATATCAAGAAGTCACCTGAGTTAATCGAAGTTTGTGCACAAAGCTGAGAGCCTCATGCATGAACATGGTAAACTGCTCACCAATCAAGGGTAATAACCACCATATCAAGAGAAGCCCACCTAAAATGGTAATCACAAAACCAATTGAGAAAATGTTTAAGGTAGGAGCCGCACGACTAATAACGCCCAAAGCAATGTTGACCATCAATAAAGCGGTTAAGGCAGGTAACGCAACCATCATTGACCACACAAACAATTGACTGCCCCATAACGCAATGTTGTGCAATGAATCCAACGATAAAAAACCACCTGTCAGCGGCATGGCTTCAAAACTATCAGCCAACATCGTAATGAGTAATAAATGCCCATTCATCACAACAAACAACAAACTCACCATGACGGTAAACACTTGGCTGATTACGGGCGAGTTGATTCCCGTTGCAGGATCAACCATCGCAGCAAAACCCAAGCCCATCGCATTGGCAATCATTTGCCCAGCAAAGGTAAAAGCTTGAAAAACAACAACAAAGACCAATCCCATTGCCAAGCCAATACCTGCCTGTGTCAAGGCAAAGACGAGCCCTTCTTGAGTAAAAGGATCCACTGGTGAGGTAAGCTTAATGCTTGGCATAACCGCTATCGTCATCACAATAGTGACAAACAACTTAACCCTTGCGGGGACAGCACGCGAGGAAAGGACAGGAAAAACAGCCATTAACGCCCCAATACGAACAAATGGCCAGAAAAAACTTCCCCACCACACCAGAAAATTCTCGTAAGTGAACTGCTCCATACCCTAATTCAGCAACTCAGTAAATAAGAACAGAGACATAGTCTTCTAGCCAATGTGTTCAGGAATGGAGATAATAAGATCTCGACTAAAATCAACAATGGTGGTTAACAACCAAGGACCTGCAACAGAAAGTACAATGACAATGGCTACCAATTTAGGAATAAAACTGAGGGTTGATTCGTTAATCTGTGTTGCGGCTTGAAACATCCCCACCAACAAACCAATTAACAGGGAAGGAATCAGCAACGGCAAGGAGATCAAGACCGTTACTTCGAGCATTTTTTGACCAATGGTCAATACCGTTTCTGATGTCATCGCTATCTTCCCTACAATCCACCAGGTACCACAAAGCTATTCGCAAGGGTTCCCATGACCAAAGCCCAACCATCAATTAATACGAATAACATCAGTTTGAATGGCATTGAGATGATCATTGGCGATAACATCATCATACCCATCGACATCAGTAACGAAGAAACCACCAAATCAATAATCAAGAATGGAATAAATAACAGAAATCCTATCTGGAAAGCGGTTTTCAACTCACTGGTAATAAAGGCAGGAATCAACACACGAAATGGCACTTCGTCTGGCGTATTCAATGCCACATTAGCCATTTCAGAAAATAAAGCTAAGTCATCTTCTCGTGTTTGCTGAATCATAAACTGGTGCATTGGCTTGGCACCAACCTCAATGGCTTGAACCAGATTAATTTGTTCGCCCAAATAAGGTTCGACCGCATCTTGATAAATTTTATCGAATACAGGTGCCATAATAAACAAGGTCATAAACATCGCCAAACCAACCAAAATTTGGTTTGAAGGCGTTTGCATGGTACCTAATGCTTGACGCAAAAAGGCAAGAACAATCACAATACGTAAAAAAGAAGTCATGGTCATTAAAGCGGCTGGAAGAAGGGTCAGTGCCGTCATCAACAACAAAATTTGAATATTTAACGAGTATTCTTGTTGTCCTGCGGCATTGGTTTGTAAGGTTAAGGCTGGAATACTCGGCTCTGCAGAGACAGAACCCGACACCAACAGCATCAACCAAACCATTCCTGAAAAAACAGGAATCATCAAACGCAAAAATTCAGACATCATGACGACTCTGAACGACGACGGATAACGGCCTGCAACTGTTGTGCAAATCCTGAAGTCAATGATTCCTGCTTCAGCTCATCAACATTCACAGGATGAGACAACATATGTAGCAATGTAATCTCTGCGGAAGTCACACCAACCAAAATTTGCTCCTGCCCTACCTGTAACAACAACACACGCTCTCTAGGACCAACCGACACGCCCCCCAACACCTTGAGATGACCATTTGCCGCTTGATGCGCCAAGCCAGAACGCTTCAAAAACCAAGTGAGCAAGAATAATAACGCAATGACAAGCCCTAAGACAAGCAAAACTTGCCCCCCAGTACCCAAAATACTCGTAGAAGGAGATCCTATCGGTTGCGTTTCCGAAAATGAAGATGGACTATAACCAACAGAAAACCCTACCACGAATAACAGCAATACAGTTACCGATACACGAAATGACATTAACGCAACTTCTTAATACGTTCAAGCGGGCTAACAACATCCGTCAAACGAATACCGAATTTATCATTAACAACGACAACTTCACCATGTGCAATTAACATACCATTAATTAACACATCCATCGGTTCACCTGCTACACGATCTAGTTCAATAACCGAACCTTTTGTGTAAGACAACAAGTTACGAATGCTAACTTTAGTTCGTCCAATTTCTAAAGATAAGGTGACAGGAACATCCATTACAACGTCCAAATCAACTTTATCTTTTGGTTCAGTTGACAAAGTAATCGAATCTTCTTTTACTGGAGAACCTTTCAGCGTCTCAGCTTGTTCTGCTAAAGCACCCGCCCAAGGATCGTCTTCTACTGCAGGTGCTGCATCTTTTTGTTCTGCAAGGGCTTCGCCCCATGGATCACTTTCTTGTTCGCTCATTTACCACTCCAAAGGTATTTCTCTATCAACATATGCAGGATGCTTATTAAAATCCAACATTTCTACGGCTTTTTTGCCTTCATATACGCCCACACGGGCATGCCCAATTGCCATCTCCTCGACTAAAACAACGGCACGATCAGGCATCTCAAATGGAATCACATCACCAATTTCCATTGCTAAGACATCTTCAACGCTTAAATTGATTTGAGTTAACTCACTGCGCACATTAACTTTGATATCCCTTGCCTCATCACGTAAGGTTTTATTCCAACGCTTTTCCGCCTCGCCCTGTGAGGAACGTAACCCTTCTTCGAGCATATCTTTTAACGGCTCGAGTAGCGCGAGTGGTAAGACAACATCTAACTGCCCCTCTTGCGATTCAAACCTCACTTTTACAGGTGCAATCACAACCATTTCAACGGGATCAACAATAGACGCAAACTTAGGATTCATTTCAGAATGCATGGTTTCAATTTTAATGGGAAAAACAGTTTGCCATGCCATTTCCATACATTCAACACATTCGGTGATCAATGACTTCACAAAACCAATTTCTACAGGCGTATATTCACGACCTTCGATTTTGAAATGTACTTGGGCATTACCCCCATAATACAAATCAATGGCATTAAAGATCAATTTTGAATTTAGGGCAAACAACCCTAACCCGCCAAATGCTTCAATTTTAATAATATTCAGACTAGTAGGAAAAGAAAGATTACGCAGATAATCGTTCATTTTAAGCACTTTAATCTCGCCTGATGAAATTTCTACTCCTGCCTGCACCATATCAATTAAGCGACGTTGAAAGCAACGAGCAAAACGTTCCGCAATAACATCTAACGCAGGAAATTTTCCTCTAACCACGCGTTCTTGGTTCGTAAAATCATACAACTTAACAGATCGACCAACAGAAGTATCGTCACCAGACTTAACACTTCCGCCGTTCATACCACGCATTAAGGCATCAATTTCATCTTGACCGAGAATATCTTCTTTCGGTCCCATTACCCCAATCATACCTACATCCTACTAGCTTTTAGCGATCACATTGCAACCGTCTAATGAGACTTATTACTGCATCACAAAACGTTCAACCAACACTTGATCTAAGGTTTCAGGATAAATTTTTTGCCCATCCAAAACAGCACGAATGGTTTGTAAAATTTCTGCCGCTAACACTTCCTGTGCGTCATCTTGCGATAACTCGGTATAGGTTTTACGTCTTAGATTCGCTAACACCTTGTCCACAACCAGTGGCTTAAGCTCCGCCAACACTGCCGTCAATTCAGGATAATAAGTCATTAGCTTAATTTTAACCGCTAAGTGTTTGGCCTTACCCTCTCCCTTGAAATTGGTAACAAACTGTTCCATATCAAAATATTGAGGCGGCGACCCTGGCGGTGGCGGTACAAACTGGCGATAAGAAGGCGAATAAGTCACACCCTTATCAATGGGTTTATAGTGTTCGGCACCATGCGCATCACCTTCGTCATCTTTCGCTGATCCCATAAACATAAACGCTAATACAGCTACGGCAACAATCAATAGCACCACCACAACGATGAGACCAATGATCAAACCCTTACCTTTTTTTGGTTCAGCTGATTCTTCCTGAACTTCCTCTTTTTTTGCCATCTGCTTATCTCCTCATTTTGCAAGAAAATCTATCGCTCTAACCATTACGTGAAAGAGCCATTTATGATCAATTTTATCCATTTGCACCTAAACTTAAGGTGTTTTACTCGGTTGAAGCTGTTCTTTTAGCACCTTAACAGGGGCTGAGCTTGACAATTTTTGCAAATTCTCTTCCGCTTCCTTGGTCAAGACAATAATACTAATACGTCTATTACGAGGATTATACGGATTTTCACGGTCATAAGGAATAGTATCCGCTAATCCAACGACCTGTGCAAAGCGTTCTGGCTTCACACCGCCAGCAATAAACTCACGTCTCGCTGCGTTGGCACGATCTGCTGACAATTCCCAGTTAGTGTAATCAGTGCTTCCTTTATACTGTAACGAGTCGGTGTGACCTAGGATACTAATTTTATTATGTGTTTTCTTCAATACCGTTGATAATTCACGTAAAATTGCCGCCGCATAATCCTTTGGCACATCAACACCAGAATCAAACATAGGACGCTTGCGATCATCAATCAACTGAACAGACAAACCATTAGGGGTAATGTCAATCTGTAATTGCTCTTTGAATTTATTGAGCTCCTGATTTTTTTCAATAAGTTGCTCAATCTGCTCCTTTGCTTTGATCAGCTCTTCCTGTTCTTTTGCTTTATCCTCTGGCTTATCACCATCCGTTGACATGGGTGCGTCTTGCATTCCTCCCATATCAATCACTGAATTGGTGTTACCATGCTTTTTCACATTTGGAATCAAAATATCGGGACTCGCCTCAATAATCGTAGGATCACGAAAGTAAGAAGCGATTTCTTTTTGCTCTTCTTTATTCGTACTTGATAAAATCCATAGCATCAAAAAGAAAGCCATGGTTGCTGTCATAAAGTCAGCGAACGCAATTTTCCAAGCACCACCATGAGCGACATGAGGACATTTTTTAATCCGCTTAATGATGATATTTTGATTTGCATCTGCCATGATCTATTACCCTTTGTTACGTCTTATTTTAGACAAAACAAGAAATATGCCAAAAACACTGAATAAATTACTTAATAGAAGTTAAGTATTCATCTAACTCAATAAACGACATACGATGAAGGGATGGAACCGATTTGCGTCCAAACTCTATCGCGATCTGTGGCGCATAGCCATTCAAGTTGGCTAATAACAACGTCTTAATTGTGTTGTAATAAGCAGATTCAGCATTAGCGTTAGCAGCAAGCATCATCGCAATAGGGTTCACAAAGCCGTAACCTGCCAAAATACCCAAGAAAGTACCTACCAAGGCAACCGACATATGGTGGGCAATCTCTAATGGACCAGCATCTAAGTATGACATGGTAATTACAATCCCCATTACCGCCGCCACAATACCGAAAGCAGGTAGTGCTTGCGCTACGTCAGCAATGGCGTGAGAAGGTGCTAGCTTTTCATGATGATGATTTTCGAGTTCCACATTCATTAAATCCTCAATATGATAAGGGTTGGTTGTACCCATAATCATCATTCGCAAATAATCGGTTAAAAAATCACTGACATGATGATCATCAATCACTTTTGGGAAAGCACTAAACAAGGCAGAAGCATGAGGATCTTCAACATCTGCCTCAATGGACATCAGCCCTTCACGACGCGCTTTGTTAAAAATTTTAAACATCAATCCGAGCAACTGTTGATAGGCTTCTTTATCAAAAGGAGAAGGCTTTAATAACCCAATACTATCTGTTAACGATGCCTTAATGACATGCCCAGGATTGGCAATAACAAATGCACCAAACGCACCACCTAAAATGATCAGTGCTTCAAGTGGCTGTACCAAAATCGGAAAACTACCATGCGGTAGATACCCACCCATCAAACAAGCGACTACCGTCACCGTACCAATAATTGCCTTCATAACACACACCTATCCTTCATCATTCGAGCAGGGACTCACTCAACACAGAGACCACTATTATAAGGATTAAATTTTAACAAAAACACGCTCTTGATTGTCCACAAAATCCACTAAAGAGGACTGCGCATCACGTACCGTCACTAAGGTTTGACTGATTTTAGCCAACATGTCACTAGCCTCTGAAGCATCAGATTGCGTTGTTCCAACACGATCTCTGCTTGAATCCATCACTTTCACAGCCGTTCTGGCTTGTTGTTGTAGCTCTTCAATAATCGACTGAATTTCTTTGGTTGCCTGCTGTGTCTTTTGAGCCAAGATACGCACTTCATCAGCAACTACCGCGAAACCACGACCATGCTCACCTGCACGAGCCGCTTCAATTGCCGCATTCAAGGCTAATAGATTCGTTTGTTCAGCAATATCACGAATCAATACCAACACAGTACCAATGTTTTCACTGTCTGACTCTAACTGGCGAATCACGCTTGCCGCTTTAGATACTTCGTCACTCAAGGTATTGATGCCAGACATGACATTATCCAACAAATGGGTTGTTTGACCAGATTGACCGCTCATCGTCGCTACCTGTTCACCCAGTTGCTCAGTTGCACCACGAATACCATTCAAACTGGATTTTGCTTGGTTGATACTACCAGCCATATCATTTGAGGCACTGTTATGCGAAGATTGCTGATTTAGCTGATCTTGCAAACTGGCAACAGAATCCTCTAATTGCATTACCTTAGACTTTTCTAATTGATAATTGCTTTGTAATCGCTCAAGCACTGTATTGAGTTTTTGCACAAAGGCAACATCACCCTCACCGATCGCTTCAATACTGCTGATTTCTTGCGTTTGAAATTGCTCCAACTGATTCGTTAAAGATTTCCATGTTAAAACACCCTCACCTTTGTTGCTTGAGCTTTTTGCCATGAGAAAAATCACAGCCAACAAAAGCACAACAATGATAATTCCCATAATACTTAATGTAGCGACATTGCTATCTGCTGATGCAAATGCGCTTACTGGTAGCCCTAAGGCTAACCCAAACACTAACAACTGCTTGTTCATGATACCATTTCCTTATTGCTCGAATGCGAATTAAAACTTATACATTAACACTTATACATAGTGATCAACTTGTGAATCAGACGCTTTGATAAGATTCTGTTCCTTCTCCACGGCTGACATATCGGCATCCGTACTTATTTCTGAAGCAGTATAACGTCCTCTCTCTCTCTCTGTACCATCAGACAGATGCTGACCAAAAGCTTGTTGCTGTGTATCTCCTGTTCCTACATAAGCACTAGACAGCTCAATACCTTGACCTGCTAACATTTCCTTCAAGCGAGGCAGTGCATTTTCTAACATTTCTTTGGTTAATCCATGCTGAGTCATAAACACCAAATGTGCTTTATTATCATCCTGCATTTTCAAACGAACATTAATGGCACCTAAGGATGCTGGATCAAGACGAACTGAAATTTCATCAATCTTATGAGTGTTCATTTGCGCCAAACGCTGAGTCATTTCTTGCGTCCACTGTGGTTGCTTAAAACTCATCGGTGAAAACAAATCAACTTTACTGCTGTTCAGTAAACTACCGCCAGACGTGGTGGACAAGAAGTCACCAAATCCCTTCTCACTCACAATGCCTGCATCTTTCAAGCTCGCATCAGACTGTTGAGTAGCAACCATTTGTTGAAACATCGCTTGATCTTGCTGTCCTGATGACTGACCCTGACCACGATTTTGTCCTGCAAAAGAAGACTGTCCACCCATCACTGAAGGCACAAATCCTGTCATGGCTTGTCCTGTAGGTAAAGATTGCCATACCCCTGTTGTTAGGGTCGCCGCCTGCGTTAACTTATGATCTACTGCATGTTGAAAACTTGTCGCAACAAAAGCCGATTTTGTTTCTTCTGCATTAATGACTTCTGCTGTTTGACTAAAAATCGTCGCCTGACTGGCAGATTGCAATGACTCTATTTGCTTTTGTGTCATAACAGGTGTTACGACCACTGTTTGCATCGCTGTTGGCGCAGAAAAACTAGGCTTTTCACTCGCTATCTGATTGGTCGTTAACTCAGTTACAGGCATTGACTTTTCAGGTAAGGATGCAGGCAATAGGGTCTCTGCTGAACGACTTAAAGCAGCTGTTTGTGTGCTAGAACGAGCCGCCACTTGCTGAAGGTTCAAAGCATCTATTTGTTCTTTATCTAAATTTAATGTTGACGAGACAGATGCTAATAGATCACTTGTCGTCGCCATGGTTTCAGTAGATAATGGCTGAATTGACTGACCTGCCTGTGCTAACTGACCTGCCTGTGCTAACTGACCTGCCTGTGCTAA
>CAZLOM010000030.1:0-18553 GCA_964561185.1 uncultured Piscirickettsiaceae bacterium | reverse complement strand
ATGATCTTCAACAACACAGCAAGAAATCTGGTGCAGATGGATTGGAGACTGCTTGATTAGCAAATAACGCCTATTTAACTTCAAACGCTCTGCCTGCCATGATTCTGAGTAAAATGTCAGATGAAGCGCAAAGTAGGGGCTTTCCAGCGATCTCTTTCTGTTGCGTTACCGCACCTTCTTTGCCAATGGCGGTTAAAGAAATCGTGAGTGGGTTAAGGGTATTATTGTCATAGACCAATACTTGAGCCTGTTGTTGGTTATGGGGAATAAAGCACAGACTCGGTAACAACAGACCCTCTCCTTGATACACGACCAGCGGGAGGGCGATTTGCTGATTGGGTATAAGTTGGGCATCCTTGAGTCTGGCTTCGTAGGTCACTAATCCTTGAGCGTTAGCGCGTGGCCATTGCGTCAAGGGCAATAGCTGATCCTTCCATAAAATACCCTGTGGTGCATCTTGGTCTGTGGGTTGAGCGATCAAGAGTCGTTTTTGTCCATCCTGCCCGATGATGCGAATCAGAGGTGTTCCTGCGGTAACAATATCGCCTTCTTGTACCAGTCTTTCTGCAACCTTGCCATCGGTCAGTGCGGTTAAACGCACATACCCCAACGCGCCCTGTGCGGCTTCAGATTGTTTATTACGAGCCGTTAATAAGTCATCGTAGGCTTTTAGCTGTGAGCTGGCTGAACTGAGACGTTGTTCTGCTTGTGCCAGTTTAACCTGTTGTTGTTGTAATTGATCTTCACTTGCCGCATTGATTTTTGCCAGTTTTTTCAAACGTGACAGGGTGTCTTTTTGCGCGGCAACATCAAGCTTTGCCGCTTCTACCTGATCGCGAATGCTGACCTGTTCCAGTTTGTATTGTGCCAGTTGTGCTTGCGCCAGTGACACGTCAGCGCGACTGGATTTGTCATCGAGTTGGGCTAAGACTTGACCTGCTTTGACCGAATCGCCTTCACGAAAGGGGAGGTCGATGACTTGTGCCGTAACCCTTGCGGTGAGCAGTTGCTCCGTTTCTGCCTTGACGCTCACTTGTGCCGTTTGGGTGAGGGTGACTTGTGCTAAGTTGACCTCAATCTTGTCAACCAGAATATGAGGCATTTGGGGCGGTTGAAAGGCGGCATTTTGTGTTTGTTTGGCTTTCACTGCCAATCCTCCGCCTACCAAGAGCAGTGGAAGTGCGATCAATAATGGCCATTTTTTCACGGTATGACATCCTTCTTGGGTAAGCGAGATAAGCGGGTTGATCTGTTAGTGGCTTAATCTAGGGCGTAATGCTGAGCTGATGACTTCCTCTTGTTCGGCAGAAATACGGTAATAGAGCGAAACACCGAGTTGTTGCGCAATGCTTTGCCATTGTTCTGAGGTGGCAATCAATTGACTCAAGGCACCTACTTCAGCAATGAGCGCGTCTGAATGGATCACACTGCTGTGTAAAATATGGGTGACGGGATAGCCAGTGAGTGGGTGAATGATATGACTTATTTTTTTACCCTGTTCGGTATAAAAGCGTTGATAAGTACCCGACGAGCAGATCGCTTCACCATCGCTGAGGGTGAGCGACGTTTTTGCCTTGTTGGTATCCTTGGGATCGTTAATACCGATGCGCCATGCACCATCAGGTTTGTTCCCCAATACTTTGATGTCACCACCAATCGCGACGGTCGCCTGAGTAATGCCCTGTTGTTGTAAGCTAGTCACCGCGGTGTCTAGGGCGTAGGCTTTACCGCTTGCGCCAAAGTCGAGCGAAACACTTTTATTGGGGCAAAAGAGTTGATTGTCCTGCCATTGAATGGCAAGAATGCTCGGTTTTTGTGCTAAAAGCTCGGCGACCACTTGTGGTGGCGGACTGGTGTTGCCTTCGTAGTTATTCTGATGAAATCCCCAGAGTTTAACCAGTTTGCCAATACCAGGATCAAATAAGCCTTGTGTTTGCACACAGAGGTGTTGATTGCGACGAATGAAGTCCGCAACCTCAGCATTCAGGTCGATTGGCTTGCCGTCAGCAATCGCTTGATTGATTTTACTGACAATCCCGCCTTTTTCCCACGCATGCCAGTCAGTGTGAATTTGTTGGAAACGACTGTTTATCGCGGCAAAAGCCTGTTCTGCCTGTTGTTGATGATCGGCATAGAGGCTAATCTTCACCAGCGTGCCAAACACGGCAATGGTTTCTTGAAAGAGCGGTTTGCTATCAAAGCAGGCAGTCAAGCCTAAGACAGGGCTCGCCATACTGAGTTTGAGAAAGTTACGACGGTTGATCATTCTGCAAGCCCTATTGGTACGCCGAGTTGCTCTAGTACCTTGTCTGCGGGTTGTGGTTTCGCAAAATAATAGCCTTGCATAATGAACTCGCCTTGTGTGCGTAGGAAATCAGCTTGATCTTTATGCTCCACACCTTCAATCACAAGGGTTAAATTGAGGTTTTGTGCAATGGAGATAATGGTTTTGACCAAGGCAATATCTTCAGGATTGTCTGGTAAACCATCGACGAAGCTTTTATCAATTTTAAGCTCATGAATCGGGAGACGTTTGAGGTATTGCAGAGATGAATAGCCTGTACCAAAATCGTCAATAGAAAATTGAATGCCAATTTCTCTTAATCGATTCATTTTATCAATCACGGCATTGAGGTCAGCAATAAATACGCCTTCGGTCACTTCTAAGATCAAGGCGTGAGGATCAATGCCTGTTTCCTCAACGATCTTAAAGATGGTATCAACGAAATTGCTTTGAATAAAGTGTTTTCCTGAAACATTGATGGACATCCCAAACGTAAGACCCGTTGATTGGATTTTTTTGAGGTATTGGCAAGCGTGCTTAATGACCCAGCGATCTAATTCAATAATCAAATCCGTTTGTTCGGCAATTGGGATAAAGACACCTGGAGAGATCAATCCCTCTTCTGGGTCTAGCCAGCGAACGAGGGTTTCGGCTGAGACGACCTTACCATGAGTATCCACTTGTGGTTGTAAGTAGAGACGCAGATGATCCTGCTCGATTGCTGTTCTCAGGCGTGACTCCAAGAGAATACGTTGTTTTGCATGACTTTCTAGGCTAGCATGGTAAATCATACTTTGCTCTTGAGAGAGGTGTTTGGCACTATGCAAAGCAAGCATGGCTTGTGTCATGACGGTTTCTGCATTGGCATCATGATTGATGTCTGAAGAGGGAAAGAGTGTTGCCCCCATGCTCACGCTGATGGTAATGTCATGATCTCCCAATTGAAAGGGGGTGAGCATCAGTTGATGAATAACGTGCATGATGGAACGCAAGGTTTCAACTTCAGAGTTTTGAGGTAATTCATTGATAATGAGTAAAAACTCATCACCAGAACTACGAGCAATGCTATGTAGTGAAGGGGTGTTTTTTTGGAGGTATTCACTGATTTGGATCAGGAGTTGGTCACCAAAACCGTACCCAAGTCCATCATTGACGACCTTTAAGCGGTTGACATTCAGTTTAATTAACGCCATTTGACCAGTCTGCTGCTTGTTATCGAGTAGTTGTTGTAAAATGTGCAGGAGTTTATTACGGTTTGCCAGTCCTGTTAATGGGTCATGAAACAAGAGTTGATAGTTGCGTATTTCTTCAATTTCTTTTTCTTTCATCGCACGATGAAAATTCAAAATACTTAGGGCAAAGCGTTTAATATCTGCACTGCTACTTTGTGTGAGGGCTTCAACCTTGGGCAGGCTATCAGGAACCTTTTGACTGTTGGCAAGAAGATTCATCTGTACCATGAGCGTTTGGAGTTGGCGTGCGAGGTAACGAGAGGTAAAGAGGGCTGTACTGAGTGCAATCATGATGGCAATCAGTACAAACCACGTACCATCGCGTAGATGATTTTGTGTATCTTGCTGGCATTTGATAATACGATCATTTACCTGTTGACTGAGTTGAGAGGTGAGCGAAAAGGTTTGTGCAGACAAGAGGAAAAAAGTACTTTGTGCGCTTTGAACGTAATTATTTGCGGTTTTTGGTTCAATGGCCACGATATCGGTAGCCATCATCACAAGGTGGTGATAGGCTTGTAGTTGAGCATGCCACTCTTTCAGCTGTTGTGGGTCTAATCCTGTTTGTTGATATTTGGGGATGAGTTCGACAGCTTGTTGTTGAATGTGAGAAAGTTGGTCAATAATCACTGTATGAATCAGGTAAGCATCTTCTGGTGAAAGTTTTCCTGTTAAGGCTTGATTGAGCTGGTGTGATACCTGATCATGTAACAAACCCACTTGTACAACCAGTCCTATGGATTGATCGAGGAGATTTAATCCATCTTGAACCAGTTGTGAGCCTTGTGTTTGTTGCTTACTGACATAGCTCAGAGAAAGAATATTAGAACCCGATACCACTGTAATGACCAATAATGCAGGTAACAAGAACAACCAAATTGAATTAAAACTTAAACGACGCATGATGTAATGCTACCCTTAATGAGAAGAAAGCAAGTTGACCCAATGATCAGGTGGGATACTGCCGAGGTAGGTGAAGTGGTTATTGCCTAAGGGTTGAAAAATGACCAAAGTTCCTTCTTTAGGAAAATAGCCCATAATATCCATCAAATTAGGTGCGTGGGCGACCAGTAAACGATTCGTTCCACTTGGTACAGGGTCAGACAGTAGCTGACGTGTTCTGGCTAACACGGGTAGTTTTTCTTCGGATGTCATTGAGCCTGAATAGGTTAAGCCTTCGTCTGTATTGATGCTAAGAAAGGCTAATTGTGCGGTTTCTTTCGCGCGACACATAGGGCTGGTAATGGGATTTTGATAGGGGATCTTCGCTTCTCTCACATAACTGCCAACTTGTTTAGACAATTCGCGTCCACTATCACTGAGCGGACGTTGTGTATCGCAGTTCGTCAGATCTACTTTCGGGGCTTGGTCAGGGCGTGTGTTATCCGTGTTTCCATGTCGCATATAGATAACCAACCCACCTTGGCGCAGTTGGGCAAGTAGGGCTTGATCAGCAAGTTTTTCGGGAAAGGATGCCGCTTGATTAAGGCTTGACCAAACGAGTGCTAAACTGAAGAGCAATGCGGTCATGAACCAGAAAGCGGTTGAGCGATTGGTCGAAGTTTTGGTTGAAGTTATAGAGGTCATGATCAATTTTCCTTTTTAACGACTATCTAATCATTATAAGTGGTTATGAGGCATCATGCTAGAATTATATCGAGGTGTTTTTGAGGCAATCAGGATAGAGGAAGTGCTGGAGAATTGATCAGCACTTGATCATGGTAAAGATTGACCCATCACCTCATTAAGGGCATAATGAACAATGGATAGAATTATCATTGATTACTTATCTTGCTCGATAAGTATCGCTTATTAAGTTATATTAAATGAGAGATAGGATGACAGAAACGGTAAATCAAGAGCGTCGTCGCCTGTTGGTGGGCGCGACAGGTGTTGTTGGGGCAGTGGGAGCGGCATTTGTGGCTATTCCATTTACCGCCTCTTGGAAACCTAGTGAAAAAGCACAAGCGGCAGGTGCGCCTGTTGATGTGGATATTTCAGCCTTAGCTGAAGGACAAATGCTCACCATTGAATGGCGCGGTAAACCCGTATGGATCGTGCGCCGTCCAGCAAGTGCCTTAGCTTCTTTGGCAGGCGTGCGCGATCAATTACGAGACCCTGATTCTGCTGAATCGGTACAGCCTGAGTTCGCTAAAAATGAGTCACGTGCCTTGAAGCCAGAGTATTTGGTGATGGTTGGTGTTTGTACCCATTTAGGGTGTGCGCCTCTCTATAAGCCTGATGCGGGAAGCATTAGTGCGGATTGGCAAGGTGGTTTCTTTTGTCCTTGTCATGGATCGCGCTTCGATCTATCAGGTCGTGTCTATAAATCGGTGCCAGCACCAACCAATTTAGAGGTTCCCCCTTATCGTTTCTTAACCGACAGCAAAATTCGCATCGGTGAATCAGAAGGAGCAGTAGCCTAATGCCACACAGTCGAATGAGAAATGCGAAGCAAAACCCTGCTCCGCAACAGTTTGAGTTATTGCGCTGGATTGACGAACGCTTTCCCTTAACGCAAACATGGAATGAGCACGTTGCGCAATATTACGCGCCTAAAAATTTGAATTTCTATTATTTCTTTGGTGCCTTGGCACTCTTGGTGTTGGTCAATCAGCTGGTAACAGGGATTTGGCTGACCATGAGCTATAAACCGAGTGCTGTCGATGCCTTTGATTCCATCGAATACATCATGCGAGATGTCGATTGGGGTTGGTTAATCCGTTATATGCACTCCACGGGAGCCTCTGCCTTTTTCATTGTCATTTATTTTCATATGTTTAGAGGCATCATGTATGGTTCTTACCAAAAACCGCGTGAGTTGGTGTGGTTGATTGGGATGGCAATTTTCTTGGTGCTGATGGCAGAAGCCTTTATGGGCTATCTCCTACCATGGGGGCAGATGTCTTATTGGGGTGCTCAGGTCATTATTTCGCTGTTTGGTGCCATTCCCTTGGTGGGTAATGAGATGGCGACATGGATTCGCGGAGATTTCGTGATTTCTGACGTGACGCTCAACCGTTTCTTTGCCTTACACGTCATTGCTTTGCCTTTGGTATTGGTGATTCTGGTATATTTGCACATTGTTGCCTTGCACAAGGTAGGTTCAAATAACCCAGATGGTATCGACATCAAGAAAAATAAGAATGCAGAAGGCTTGCCGAAAGATGGTATTCCTTTCCACCCTTATTATTCGGTGAAAGATATGATGGGTGCGGCTGGTTTCTTATTTTTGTTTGCATGGGTTATTTTCTTTTTCCCAGAGGGTGGTGGTTATTTCTTAGAAAAACCTAACTTTGAGCCTGCGAATCCCATGAAAACGCCAGAGCATATCGCGCCTGTGTGGTATTTTACGCCTTTCTATGCGATTTTGCGTGCTGTCCCTGATAAACTGATGGGGGTTCTTGCGATGGGCGGAGCCATCATGTTCCTATTCGTATTGCCTTGGTTAGATCGTTGTAAAGTACGTTCCATCCGTTATCGTGGTTGGCAATTCAAGGCTAACTTGAGTCTGTTTGTGGTGAGTTTCTTAGTCTTAGGTTGGTTGGGTACGCAACCACCAACACCAGGATTGACACTCTTAGCACAACTCTTTACCTTTACTTATTTTTCATTTTTCGTAATCTTGTGGCTGACCTCACCAATGGAGAAAACGAAGCCATTGCCAGCGAGGGTAACGTCATGATCATCACTAAGTCTGTAACAAATACCTTAAAATCGGCATTGTTGACTATTGCTGGTGTGGTAGTGAGTATGCAGGTGTGGGCAAGTGGTGGACATGATGTTGCGCTACAAAAAGCCAATACCGATGTGTTAGATACCGCCTCTTTGCAACGTGGTGCAGACATCTATGCCAACTATTGTATGGGTTGTCATTCGATGAAATATATGCGCGTTAGCCGTATTGGAAAGGACATAGGCTGGACTGAAGAGGAAGCCTTGAGCAAAATGCAGGTGTTGCGTCATGGTCAGGGTAAGGTGCATGAGCCGATGATGCGCACCATTGATCCAGCCTTGGCGGCAAAAGCTTTTGGTTCTGCGCCTCCTGATCTGTCCCTAGAGGCGCGTTTGCGTGGCACAGATTGGGTTTACTCCTTTCTAAAAGCCTATCAGCGAGATGAACAAGGCAAGGTGCATAATGCGGTGTTTTCAGGCGTTGCCATGCCATTCATCCTAGAAGGGATGCAGAGAGACTTGTCGCCTGAAGGCTATGATCAAGCGGTTCGTGATTTGGTGAATTTCATGGATTATGCCGCAGAGCCTGCCAAACTCAAACGCTTGACCATTGGTTGGTGGGCTTTGGCTTTCTTGGCATTGCTGTTTATCCTGACCTACTTATTGAAGAAAGAGTTTTGGCGTGATGTTAAAGCCATGCCTTAATTTTGGGTGAAGGCTTTGAGTTTTCGCTAGATCAAGTGTTTTGTTTTTTGTCAAGGGGTGATATGATGCACCCCTTAACTTTTTGTGGAGAAAATGATGATGATGACCCTGTTTTCTGATCCGTCCGATTTTAACTCACACCGTGTTCGCGTTGTGGCTAAAGAAAAAGACATTGTAATTGACATTAAGGAAGTTGATCCGAATCACATCCCCGAAGATGTTCTGCTGGCAAGTCCGTATGGCACTCTGCCAGCCTTAGTGGAGCGTGATGTTAAACTCTACGATCCCTTGGTGATCATTGAGTTTTTAGATGAGCGTTATCCTTATCCACCACTAATGCCAGTCGATCCCGCTTATCGTGCGCAGGCGCGTCAGACCTTGAATTACATTCGTCGCGAGTGGGAGCCGAGCATCTATACCATCGTACAGGGCGAGAAAGGGGTAGATAAGGCAAGAAAACACTTGCGTGATGAATTTATCAAGTTGACCCCTGTGTTTCAGCATAAACCCTATTTCATGAGTGATGAATATACGGTATTGGACATCACCTTGTCGGTCATTTTTTGGCGTATTAACCAGTTGGGTATTGATTTGCCTAAGAGTCACAAGGGCTTGTATGAGTATGCAAAACGTATGTATGAGCGAGAGTCTTTCCGTGATAGTTTGACCGATCTTGAGCTGGAAATGGGCGAATTCTAAGACTTGCTTTGGCGCAAATAGGGATAGGATTCATGACAGACGCACAGAAGCAGTATGCTTTTTGGTTAACCTTGGCATCAGGTTTGTCGCTGACGGTCGCACTGTTGTTGGTGTTGGCGAAAACTTGGGGCTGGATGCAAACCCATTCCGTGAGTGTGTTAGCCTCCTTGATTGACTCGTCCACCGATTTGATGGTATCCCTGCTGTCTTTTTTAGCAATTCGTTATGCGCTGAAGCCTGCTGATGATGATCATCCTTTTGGGCATGGCAAAGCAGAAGCCTTGGTTGCCATGGCTCAGGCGTTGATGTTGACGGGGTCTGCTTTGTATTTGTTGCTGTCGGCATTAGGACAGTTTTATGCCCCGCGTCCGTTGGAAACCCTAGAACTCGGGGTGATGGCAATGCTGTTTTCGTTGATCCTAACGATTCTATTGGTCTTGGTGCAAAAAGTAGCCATTGCAAAAACCAACTCCGTTGCCCTCAGAGCTGACTCATTGCATTATGTGACGGATATTTTATCCAATGGTGTTGTTCTCTTAACACTGCTGTTGGTGATGTTGGACTGGTTGTGGCTTGACCCTGTGATGGCAATTTTGGTTGCTGGGTACGTTTTGTATAGTGCTTGGAAAATTGCCATTGAAAGTCTGGGTCAACTGATGGATAAGCAGGTTGCTGGTGAGGTAGAACAAGCCATTATTCAAGCAGCAGAATCCGTGGAAGGTGTGATGCGAGCGCATCAGCTCAGGGTGCGTCAATCAGGCGCGAATTATGTCATTCAAGTGTATATTGATTTAGATGCCAACCTCAGCCTTGCCAATGCACATTCGATAGGGGATCAGGTCACTGAACGTATTCGTCAGCAATTCCCCCATAGCGATGTGTTGGTGCATGAAGAGCCTGTTGGTGTTGGTTACTAACAAAGCCATGAGTGTTTGAGATTTTGGCTGAGGAGCTCTCGCACCTTGAGTGTGTTGCTATCGTTAACCATAAGTATAAAATAGGAGAAAGCGGATGAACCATCTTGCTTCGGCACAACAAGTGATTCGTATTGAGGCTGAGGCAATCTCAGCCTTGTCTCGTCAGTTAGATGAACAGTTTACCCGAGCGGTGGACGCGATCTTAATCACGAAAGGTCGATTGATCATTTGTGGCATGGGAAAATCGGGCATTATTGGTAAAAAAATTGCCGCGACCATGGCATCAACGGGCACGCCGAGCTTTTTCATGCACCCAGGGGAAGCCTATCATGGTGATTTAGGTATGGTGAAGCCTGAGGATGTGTTCTTAGCCATCTCTAATTCAGGCGAAACCGATGAAGTCATCAAGCTGATTCCTTTTTTGAAGGACAATGGCAATGTGTTGGTTGCCATGACAGGAAAACCAAGCAGTACACTGGCTCAAAACGCGGATATGCACTTGAGTATCGCTGTTCCCGCTGAGGCTTGTCCCTTACAGCTTGCGCCTACCTCTTCAACCACCGCTACCTTGGTCATGGGCGATGCCTTAGCGGTTGCCTTAATGGAAGCAAGAGATTTCAAACCAGAGGATTTTGCCCGTTTCCATCCAGGTGGTAATCTGGGGCGTAAACTCTTAACGCGTGTCCAGCACGTGATGAAAAAACCGCCTTTACCCAGTGTGATGGCGACTTCTGGCGTATCAGATATTATTCAAACCATGAGCAGTGGTCGCTTAGGCTTATGCCTTGTTACCGATGCGCAAGGTCAGATTCAAGGGTTGATTTCCGATGGCGATTTGCGTCGCGCAATGATTCGTTTGGGCGATCAATTCTTACAAGCCACGGCTGAGGTCTTGATGACAGCGTCGCCGAAATCCATTAGCCCAGCCGCACGTTTAGGCGAAGCCGAGCAGATGATGACGGAACACAAAATCACCGCCTTATTGGTGAAAGAGGGGGATCAGGTGTTGGGGGTTGTCGAGATTTATGATATTAAGTAAGTTTGATGTTACTGAGTAGATTGCAAGAGTTCCTTGTTCGCTAAATAGCGTTGTTCGATTTTAACCGCTCGTTTGCTCAGGGTATAAATCCGTTTTAGACTGTCCATCAACTGCGTTTCAAGCCTGAGAATTTGGATGCGTTCTGGCGTGGCATCAAGGAGTTTGGCTTGATGCTCAAGCGTATCATGGATATAGCGATCAATCGTCTTTTTAGCCGTAATGACCGTTTCAATGGCTTCAAGGTCGTGTTCTGTGCACGCCTTAAAGCTTTGACTAATCGTTGGTGCAATCTCATGACTTAACCCCTCAATGAGTTGAATCATGGTACTGCTTGGGACAATATTCAAATCAAATAGCTGATGCCCTACTTGTATGACTTCGTGACTTAACACTTCTAGCATGGACTCGAACTGATCCAACTGTGAGATATTTTTTAATAAGATACGGTTTTGTTCGTCATCCAAAGGCGCGTTTTTGAGCTTACCGAGATAGATTAAGATGCTGGTATGTAGTTGTAACAGATGATGACTTTCACCTTCTAGTTTGCTAAGGTCTTTTACGTCTCGTTTGAGTACCGCTTCGATAACGCGACGGTAATAGGTATGGGTTGTATTGCCAAGTCGTGTGACTTCTTTTTCTACCGCTTGCAACGCCAGTGATGGTGTCGCCAATTGAATATCGTCTAAATAGCGTGGTTGATGGCGAGCATCGTGTTTCTCATTCTCTGTAATGGGTACTAACCGATAAACCGTCCACACAAAGAATCCCAATAAGGGAAGAAACAGCAACAAGGCACTGAGTTTGAACAGGGTATTGGCGTTGGCAATTTCACGAGGCGTGTCATTTGTTAGGGCAATATCCGTGGTTGCTGTGGCGAGTTCTGCCATGCTTAACCAGGTAGCTGTGTCGGCAAGGAAAGGCAAAAAAGGAAGCCAAATCAATACACCTAACACATTAAAGAGCATATGACCTACTGCCGCACGAATGGCATCGCGTGTTTTGCCAATGGCCGCTAATAATGCGGTGATACAGGTTCCAATATCGGCACCAAGCGCGAGCGCAATGCCTGCTGGTAAGGTTAAAAAGCCATTACCCGCAAGGACAATAATCACCCCAATGGTTGCCGAGGAAGATTGAACCAGTGCCGTAAAGAGAATGCCAACCAAAATGCCGAGCAATGGGTTTTGCATATCGCGCATGAAATCGAGGAAGGGGGGATAGTCGCGCAGGGGATAAGTGGCATCACTCATCACGCTCATACCGAAAAACAGCAATCCCAAGCCCAGAATTAACTTGCCTAAGGCTTTTTGTTTGTTTGAGTGAGCGATAAACTGAAGACCAAATCCTATTGCCAACAAGAGGAGTGCGTAATTGGTGATTTTGAAAGCAACAATCTGAGCCGTAATGGTGGTGCCCAGATTCGCGCCCATAATGATGCTCAACCCTTGTGTTAAGCTCAACATGCCTGCACTGATAAAACCAACGACCATAACCGTTGTGGCTGAAGAGGATTGAATCACTGCCGTTACGCCAGCCCCAGTTAAGGCACCACTGAAACGATTGGTGCCTAATAGCTGTAAAAACTGACGCATCCGTTCACCAGAATAGCTCATCAGTCCTTGAATCAGCAGTTCCATGCCATAAAGAAATAGGGCTAGTCCACCCACAAAGCCCATCCCCATGGTGAACCAATCTATTTCAGGTGTCATGATCTTATCCTTGTCATCGAGTGTTGGTTATGGTCATTCGCTTAGGCTGAACGAACCAACCGCGCAAAATGGCGTTTACCGACTTGGTAAACCGCATCTTCACCCACGGCAATGACTTGATTGGGATTGTCGATTTTTTCACCGTTACGTTTCACGCCCCCTTGTTTTGCCGCCCGCATGATCTCAGAAGTCGATGAGGCTGTGCCTGCCGCTTTTAGGGCTTGAGCAATGGTCATCTCTCCCGTGATTTCAAAGGCTTCTAGGTCGGTTGGTAATTCTTTGTTTTTGAATCTTGCTTCAAAGTTGGCGAGTACCTCAATGGCGGCTTGAGCTGAGTGGAATCGCGCCACCAATTCTTGTGCTAATTTCACCTTCACATTGCGTGGGTTTTCACCCGCATCAACAGCGGCTCTTAACGCCTCAATGCTTTCGATGCTTTCAAAGCTCAATAATTCGTAGTAACGCCACATTAAGTCATCAGAGATGGACATCACCTTACCGAACATATCGTCAGGTGCATCGCTAATACCGATGTAGTTGCCTAAGGATTTCGACATTTTCTGTACGCCATCTAAGCCTTCTAAAATCGGCATCATGAGGACGCATTGAGGGCTTTGACCTGCTTCTTTTTGTAATTCTCGTCCCATCAGTAGGTTAAATTTCTGATCTGTACCACCGAGTTCTAAGTCTGATTTTAGCACCACCGAGTCATGACCTTGAAGCAAGGGGTAGAGGAATTCATGAATGGCAATGGGCTGTTGATTGTTATAGCGTTTGGTAAAGTCGTCACGTTCTAGCATACGCGCAACCGTGCTTTTGGCGGCAAGGCGAATCATATCTGCCCCAGAGAGTTGGTTCATCCAGCTACCATTAAAAACGACTTCTGTCTTAGCGGGATCCAGAATTTTGAACACTTGTTCGGTGTAGGTTTTGGCATTTTGCGTAACCGCTTCCGCATCTAAGGGTTTGCGGGTAACGTTTTTGCCTGTTGGGTCACCAATCATGGCGGTAAAGTCACCGATTAAGAACAGGATATGATGTCCCAAGTCTTGCAGTTGACGGAGTTTGTTGATCAGTACCGTGTGCCCTAAATGCAAATCTGGCGCAGTAGGATCGAAGCCAGCTTTGACGCGCAAGGGTGTGCCTTTTTTCAGTTTGGCAATCAACTCTTCTTCAATCAGCAGTTCAGCACAGCCACGTTTAATGATGGCGAGTGATTGTGCGATTTCTGGGCTTAGGGGTTCTTTGGTTGGTTCTTGGTTAGGCATAGTAAATAGCTCGTAATAAAAAGAATCATGCAGGTATTTTATACTCAGGCGATTCTCAGCGTGAACAGAGGGTAAATCGTGATACTATAACACAAATTGTCTTGTATTTTCAGCGTGACCTCAGCAAGGAGATGGATTGTTATGTCACTCGCCGTGATTCTTTTTGAGCCAGAAATTCCGCCTAATACAGGTAATATCATTCGCTTGTGTGCTAATGCAGGGGCGAGTTTACACTTGGTCGAACCCTTAGGCTTTTCCCTAGATGAAAAAGCCTTGCGACGGGCGGGTATGGATTATGGTGAGTTAGCGATTGTCACCATTTATCCCAATCTGGCGGATTGTTTGGCAAAACTACAACCCAATCGCTTGTTTGCCTTAACCACGAAAACCACCAATCGTTACGATCAAGTCGCCTATCAAGCAGGGGATGCGCTGATGTTTGGACCTGAGTCTCGTGGATTGCCTGAAGCGGTTCGTTTGTCTGTGCCTGAAACTCAACGGATCACCATTCCCATGCGTGAGGGGTGTCGGAGCTTGAATTTGTCTAATGCGGTGTCCGTGGTGGTGTATGAAGCATGGCGGCAGATGGGGTTTTGATAAGTATCTTTTTGATAATTAGCCATATTTCTTGTAAGTGCTTGTAAGGTCTATGAGCTAACCCGATAGCATCTCTTGTTTTTTTCGAAAAGTTGATCATTTTTTCCTTGATCTGTCATATTCCTGTGTCATAATTTAGTGAGCTAGATTGTAGAACTCTATTTTTCCATATTACTTTGGTGAAGGATTGACCCCATGCGCTTCCGTTTTCCTGTCGTTATTATCGACGAAGATTTTCGCTCTGAAAACACCTCTGGTTTGGGGATTCGTGCCCTTGCCGATGCCATCCAAACAGAAGGCATGGAAGTCCTTGGCGTAACCAGCTATGGTGACTTATCAACCTTTGCCCAACAACAAAGCCGTGCGTCGGCATTTATTCTCTCAATTGATGACGAAGAAATGTCGGCAACCAATGAGGGGGATAAGCAAGAACCTAAAGCCATTACTGATTTGAGAGCCTTCGTCGAAGAGATTCGTTGGCGTAATGCGGAAATTCCCATTTTCTTACATGGTGAAACTCGCACGGCTCGTCATATTCCGAACGATATTTTGAAAGAGCTCAATGGCTTCATTCATATGTTTGAGGATACGCCAGAGTTCGTAGCACGCTACATCATCCGTGAAGCTAAGGCTTATTTGGACAGTCTTGCACCGCCTTTCTTCCGTGCCTTAACCCACTATGCCGCTGATGGCTCTTACTCTTGGCATTGTCCTGGACATTCAGGTGGTGTGGCGTTTTTGAAATCACCCGTCGGTCAGATGTTTCACCAATTTTTTGGTGAGAATTTGCTTCGTGCCGATGTGTGTAACGCGGTAGATGAGTTGGGTCAACTCTTAGATCATACAGGTCCTGTTGCCGCTTCTGAGCGTAATGCCGCTCGTATTTTCAATGCCGATCATTTGTTCTTTGTGACCAATGGTACCTCAACCTCTAATAAAATGGTCTGGCATTCTACCGTTGCGGACAATGACATTGTGTTGGTTGACCGTAACTGCCATAAGTCGATTTTACACTCGATCACCATGACAGGCGCGATTCCAGTCTTTCTAACGCCGACCCGTAACCACTACGGTATCATTGGTCCTATTCCATTAAGTGAGTTTGAACCAGAGAACATCAAAGCGAAGATTGCCGCTCATCCATTAGCGAGCAAACTGAAGACTGATCCTCGCATTTTAACCATCACGCAAAGTACCTACGATGGCGTGCTCTATAACACAGGCATGATCAAGCAACGCCTAGATGGTTGGGTGGATACGCTACACTTTGATGAGGCTTGGTTGCCTCATGCAACCTTCCATGATTTCTACAAAGGAATGCACGCGATTGCCCGCGATGGCAAACGTACTGAAAAATCAATGGTGTTTGCCACACAATCAACGCATAAATTGTTAGCAGGGTTATCACAGGCTTCGCAAATTCTGGTTCAAGATGCCGAACAAACCAAATTAGACTTGCACATCTTCAACGAAGCCTATTTGATGCACAGCTCAACCAGCCCGCAATATGCCATTATCGCCAGTTGCGACGTAGCGGCGGCGATGATGGAACCACCAGGTGGTACAGCATTAGTCGAAGAATCCATTTCAGAATCCATTAACTTCCGTCATGCGATGGCGAAGGTAGATGAAGAATATGGCGATTCTTGGTGGTTCAAGGTTTGGGGTCCCGATGTTAGCCAAGAAGGCATTGAATATCGCGAAGCATGGGTATTAAAAGCCAATGAGCGTTGGCATGGTTTCGGTAATCTTGCTGACGGTTTCAATATGCTTGACCCTGTTAAAGCAACCATCATTACCCCTGGGTTGGATGTTGATGGTGATTTTAGTGCTGATATTGGTATCCCAGCGGCAATTGTGACCAAGTACCTTGCAGAGCATGGCGTTATTGTTGAGAAGTGTGGTTTGTACAGCTTCTTCATCATGTTTACCATCGGGATTACGAAAGGGCGTTGGAACACGTTGATGGCGGCTTTACAGCAGTTCAAAGATGATTTTGATAAGAACCAACCACTGTGGCGCGTTCTGCCTGAGTTTGTGACCAAAAATCCACGTTATGAAAAAATTGGGTTACGCGATTTGTGTAACCAGTTCCACAAATTCTATGCTGAATATGATGTGGCACGTTTGACCACTGATATGTACTTATCAGAGATGGAAACAGCAATGAAACCATCGGATGCTTTTGCCATGATGACCCACCGTAAGATTGAGCGGGTGTCGATTGATGAGTTGGAAGGGCGCATTACCGCAAGCCTAGTAACGCCTTATCCTCCCGGTATTCCTTTGTTGATTCCTGGTGAGCGTTTCAACAAGACGATTATCGATTACCTCAAGTTCACGCGCGTCTTTAATGAGAAATTTCCAGGGTTTGAAACCGATGTTCACGGTCTTACTGTAGAGCAAGAAGAAGGGAAAAAATCTTATTTCATTGATTGTGTGAAAGGGTGAAGATGTCAATTAGCAAGCTTAATCCGTTAGGGCGTAATACGGACTATCCCACACGTTATAACCCTAGTTTGTTATTTCCTATTGCCCGTGCAGATAATCGTCAATCCTTAGGGGTTGATGTGTGGCATGGGGTGGATATTTGGACAGGATATGAATTGTCTTGGTTGAATACTCAAGGCGTACCGCAAGTAGGGATTGCTGAGTTCAGCATTCCTGCAACCAGTCCCAACCTAATTGAGTCGAAATCTTTTAAGCTGTATCTAAATTCATTAAATGCGCATTCTTTTGAAGACCGTCATGCCATGATGACACAAGTCATGGCCGACTTATCAAATTGTGCAGGGGCGATTGTGTCTATGCGAGTGCATGCAGTCGATCAATTACCTGTTGGTCAGTTGGTAGGAGAGTGCTTAGACTCAATGGCAGATCAACTTTCAGACTATGCTTACAATCCCAATTTGTTGGTAGCAAGCCAATTTTCGGGTCATGCTTGTTGGCATAGCCATCTGCTCAAATCAAATTGTCCTGTGACAGGGCAACCCGATTGGGGCAGTGTGGTGATTGATATTCAAGCAGAACATCTGCCAACCGCAGAAAGTCTGTTGACTTATCTGGTTTCCTACCGTAATCACCAAGGCTTTCATGAACAGTGTGTCGAGCAAATTTATGCTGACCTGACTCAACTCTGTCACCCAACTGCATTAACCGTTTATGCGCGTTACGTGCGTCGCGGAGGGCTAGACATTAATCCGTGGCGTACCAGTCAAACGCATCATGCGGTATGGGTAGATATGCCACGATTGGCAAGACAATGACTAGGTTGTATTAGTCTTCGCGACTGCCTGTTACGGTACCTCGACAATTATGTGCACCACAGCAACAATCAAAGGTGCGATACAATTGTGTTTCCGTTGAAGCATAATCCATGGTGATAAATTCGCCAGCCAGAATCGGGCGCGTTGCGGTGAAGGTGCGTGATTTCATGTCAACATGGGCATTAGGGTGACAGGAGTGTAAGACTTTTCCCATAAAGAATGGGTCATGTAAATGTAGTCCTTCTTCTACCTGTAACGAAAATAGGGTAATTTGTTCACTGAAAAAGCCTGTGAATTTGAACAATAAATCCCCTTCCTTAAATGGTACTAGCGTTTTTACGCCTTCTCCAACTGAATCACCGATACGTACAATATCAAAATGTTTTTTTGTTGGTTCATGTTGAAAATAGGGTAGGCTGTTTGGGTAAAATCGGTCATCTTCATGAATATCGGTCATTTTGTTTCCTTTTGGAGGTTGTAATGAAAAAAGCCTGGTTGTTTTTTGGCGTTATTTTGTTGCTCATTATTGCGTCACAGAATTATGCGAATACGCAGGATTCTCGTATGATTACGCTATACGACCTAAGTAATTTATCACAAGAGGCTACACAAAAGAAGATACCTATTATGTTATTTGTTTCGGCTCCCCACTGTCGTTACTGTCATCAACTAGAAAAGGATGTGATTGAGCCCATGATGAAAAATCGCCGTTATGCACCTTTGGTGTTGGTAAGACGCTTAGATTTGGGTCAAGATCAGATTATTGATATGGATGGTGTGAGTAAAGACCCCGTGAAGATTGCCAGTCGTTATAAAGCACAAATGACCCCGACCATTCTCTTTTTATCGCCAGAAGGAGAGGTGATTGCTGATAAAATTCAAGGGGTTGTGCTAGATATTGACCAATATGGTGGCATGATTGACGGTAGAATTAACCATGCTTTAGAGATGCTAGGTAATCCAAGCAGGATTGTGCATTAGTGATTGGCTCTCTCCATTATGCACGGCATGTCGGTATTGGTATCCACATAAGTCAGTAATGTTGTGTTCCGCACAAAATACCTGACAATAAAAAACCCTCGTAAAACGAGGGTTTTTTGGATAAGGTGTAATTTCCAAGAAATTACATGCCCATACCATCCATACCACCAGCTGGCATTGG
>CAZLOM010000029.1:0-19270 GCA_964561185.1 uncultured Piscirickettsiaceae bacterium | reverse complement strand
TTTTTTATCATCTACCACTAGAATGGTTTCGCTACTAAACATCATAAACTCCCGCTATTTAGTGTAAGCTGTTTTTTAGTGTAAGCTGTTTTGTAATGCCTCTTGTGTAAAGAGGCATTAAGGCAAGCCTTGATAAGCTCCCCGTGTGCTGATGGTGATAGGCACTTCCTCAGCAAATTGTTGTGTACTTGTGCCTAAGGCAATCACACAATCCCCTAAACCTGATCCTGATATTTTGGCTCCTAAAACACCCTCACAAGCCCTAAGTTGATGAATCAATTTGTCTAGGTTAGGGTCACTCACGCCCAATCCTTGCATTAAACCTTGTGCCATGTTCATCAGTCTGCCTAAGCGAGGCAAGTCTTGTTGACGAATGGCTTGTGCGGACAGATGCGTCAGTTGGCTAATACTCATCAGCTGATGTTGTAACAGATCAGGATAGGCTTGCCAGTCAGCTTGAACCCGTCGAATCACTTCGGGGGTTGGGGTTTTATAACCGACATAAAGGTTGATCAGGGGAAGCGAGTCAGTCAATCGTTCAATCTTGCCTGTTGTGGGTGTCAGCTGACTCACCCCACCTGCTAAGGCTGTCGCTAAATCGGTACCAGAACCTGAGCCTTGTACCTGACGAATGAGCTCTCGTCCGAGCAAAAACATATCGGATTGTGTCATTTGTTGTGGCAGTAAGGGTGCAAAACCAGTTAACAAAGCCGCCATGACTGCGCTGGAACTGCCTAGGCCTTGAGTGCTGTTGATGTCGCTACGAATCCTAATGCTTAAAGCGGGAAGGCGAATACGTGGAAAAGGCGCGAGATGATCTCTTAGCCAACGCAGACCAGCCAACACAAAACTCAGCTTAGGATGCGCTTCTAATGCAGACCAGCTGGTGTGGTGTTCTGCCAACGCAGAATAAATATGCACGCCATCATCTTGTGGATAAGTGATCGACCAATCAATATGCAACCAATGATCAATAGCACAGGCAATGGCAGGGTAGCCATGTAACACGGCATGTTCGCCAAAGAGCATCAAACTGCCAGGCGCGTGACTCTGCCATGACTCAGGTGGGTTGATGGTGCATTGTTTACGCTTGCGAACTGACATCATAGAGCGACCAGTAGGGATAATTAAACTCTTGACAAATTTCAGCAGGGGAGCTATCTGCGAGTAACCAATAGAATCCGCCACCATCGCCTTGGATACTGCCTGCACCACATTGTTTGCCTGCCCAACCCAGTGATTCAATCTGATGGGTAAAGGCTTGTACCTTAGCAGGAACAACGCCCAAGCTGGTTAGCAAGGCTTGTAAGGCGTTGATAGGCATTGTCGGGGTCTGTTCTGTTTGAAGGGCGTGTTTCAATGTCTCAACCTGCTGGCGCATTTCTGTCCAAAGCTGGTGATTTTGGGCATGATACTGACGGACATGGCGAACACAGTCAGCGGTACTGCTTTGCGTACTGCCTGTATCAATCAAGTAGCCTTGCAAGGGAGGAAGCGTCAGAGCTTCTGCTTGTCCATTTTCCCACCAGTGAATACCCTCTTGTAAGATGGCAGAAACATCCAATCCCGAAGACTTGCCATGAGCAAAGTCTTCGAGTTGCGTGGCAATGCGTTGATAATCACTCAGACTTAACGGGATCTTGTGCCACTCAGCCAACCCACGCAACATGGCAAGAATCACGCTGGCAGAAGAACCTAAACCACTGCCCATCGGGATTTGGCTGTCGATGCGACAGGAAAAAAGGGTGTCAAGCGGATAATGTGCTTGCCACCAAGCCAAGACGGTTAGCGGCAGGTCGTAAAGGCTTTGTAAAATCGCACTGCTTGGATGCGATTGCCAGTGTTGATGACGTTGGCTGATGCTGTGCCAGTGTTGCCTTAAGTGGTCAGGTGTGTATTCGTAATCGGTTTGCCCTGAAAGCGACAGGCGGGGCACTGCTTCTTTCTGCCAATGACAGTGCGTTACCCAGTTAATGCTGGTGGTGATGGCAGGAACTCCGTAGAGTACGCCATGTTCCCCAGCGAGAATCAGTTTAGCGGGAGCCTTGCTGATCAACATAAATACGCTTGTGATCGCGAATGGCTGATAGTCGGAAACGCCCCTGAGTGGTTTCAGCCAGTTCGATTTGTCCCTGTTTATCTACCTGCCCTGATTGGGTGTAATAGCGAAGATAGGTTGAAAAGTCGATGCGTTGACGTTGAGCGATGACCTGTTGATGTGCTTGAGCATGGCATCCTTGGTGATAGTTTTCGCCCACAATGCCTGTAAAAAACTCACCGACACAGCCAGAGCCATAACTGAATAAACCAATGCGTTGACCTGTTAGGTTATCGCGATCATTGTCAAGCAGTGAGGCTAATCCAAAATAGAGAGACGCGCTGTAACTGTTGCCCACCAAACGGTTGTAAGCTAAGGAGGCGGTCATTTTGTTGTCTTGCGCTTGATCTTCCGCGCTGACCCCAGCGATTTTCATTAAGCGTGTGTGCGCTTTGACCGCCATTTTGGTAAAAGGAAGGTGGTAGCAGAAACGGGCAAAGTCGTCATATCCCAGCTGACGACTTTCAACCAGATGCTCCCATGCGTGCTTGAGTGCAGTCAGATAGACCATGGTTGAGTATTTGCCATCGACCAACGCGGTATCACGGTAATTGGGTCGCCAGAAGTCCATGACATCCTCGGTGTAAAAACCTGAGCCAACTTCTAAGGCTAACACGCGCGGGTTATTGCTGACCAGCATCGCCACAGCCCCACAACCCTGTGTGGCTTCCCCTGGAGAGCCGAGATCGTAGCGAGCGACATCGGCGGCGATGACCAGTATTTTCTCTAGCGGATTGACGCGAACCATGTTTGCCGCCATCTGCAATGCCGCTGTGCCGCCATAACAGGCGTGTTTGAGTTCAATGACACGACAACGCGATGAAAGGTCTAGCAGGCCGTGAACAAACGCACCAGCCGATTTAGATTGATCAATACCACTTTCAGTTGCAAACAGAATCGCACTGATTTGTGAGCGATTTTCAGGCGTGAGTAAGGAATAAGCGGCATTCGCCGCCAAGGTGACAATGTCTTCGTCGGGAGGGATAACACTCATGCGATCTTGCCCAAGCCCTGTATGGAATTTGTCGGCATCTTCTCCACGAGCAAGCGCAAAATCATCCATATCCAGATAGTAGGGCGCGGTATAAAACCCCAATGATTCAATGCCTACCTTAGGCGGTGAAAAAGTGTAATCCGTCATTGTTCAATCTTCTCTAACCCAATCCTTTAGTCAATTAGCGGAGCATTTTACCACAAATCATGCTTATCAGGCGATAACCTCATGTTGACTCAATCATTCACTCAATAGCTGTCCACGTCTGTAGATAACCTTGTGGGTCGAAGTTTAGTACCAGTTTTTTAACCTTATCCTTAGCAAAGTTTTCTTCAGTGGAGTTGAAAACATACTCCCAACGTAAGGGTTGAAAAGAGGAAATGTTCGCTGGTGGACCAATGATTTTTCTAACTTGATCTTGGGTGAGACCTTCTTGTAAATAGCTTAAATTTTCTTTGTCGATCAATATTCCTTGGTCAACACGTAACGAGTGTATTGCACAACCAGTTTGTAGCAGAGTAAGAGAAAGAAGAAGGGAAACCAGTCGTTTTGCCATTTGTTGCGCACACCTTGCATAAAAAGACACCAAAATTCGTCACTTTTCGTCATCATGAGACTAGAACGAATAATCCTAAATACACTATACTAGAAAGACAATAGGATTGCCATAAACAGGGACTCGAAATTATGAAACAAACGGTACATTTGAAGAAAGCTGGCTTGAAAGTAACCTTACCAAGATTAAAGATTTTGCAAATTTTAGAAAACAAGAGTGCGAATCATCATGTTACCGCAGAAGATGTGTATCGTATCTTGTTAGATCAAGGCGAAGAGGTGGGCTTGGCAACGGTTTACCGTGTGTTGACCCAATTTGAGTCGGCAGGCATTGTGCGCCGTTTGAGTTTTGAAAACAACATCTCTGTTTTCGAGTTGGACACGGGAGACAATCATGATCACATCATCTGTATGAAAACGGGTGAGGTTGAAGAGTTTGTTGATGCGGTGATTGAAGAGCGTGTTAAGGCAATCGCTGAGGAGCGTGGTTATGAACTCTTGTCGCATAGTTTAACGATTTATGGTCATAAGCGTCGATCATAATTCTTGAAATTGGTGTTTCGTGATTGTTGTGTAAGGCATTGTGATTGTGTGTTTGCGCTAGGGTGGTAATTTATTTTGTCGTTTTGTGTTCAAGATTTTGATTTTGAGTTGCCAACTGAACTGATTGCGCAACGTCCACTGGATGAGCGTAGCGCGAGTCGCTTGCTCTTTGCACCTTGTGGTCAGCCATTACAGGATCAGTCTTTTTCTGCTTTGCTCGATTGGCTTCAGCCTAATGACCTGTTGGTATTGAATGACACCAAGGTGATTCCTGCGCGTCTGTACGGTCATAAGCCAACAGGCGGTAAATTTGAGGTCTTGATTGAACGCTTGTTACCCAATCAGGAAGCATTGGTACACTTGAAGGTGAGTAAAAAACCCAGCATTGGTGGGCGTTTGCTGTTTGAAGAGGGTATCGAAGCCGAAATGCTGGGGCGGCAAGGTGAATTGTTCCACTTACGTTGGTTGACCGAGCAAGACCCCTTGGTTTTTTTGCAAGCCATAGGTCATTTACCCTTGCCTCCTTATATTGAACGTCCCGATGGTGAGGAAGATAAAACGCGCTATCAAACGGTTTTTTCAACCAATTATGGGGCGGTTGCCGCTCCGACTGCTGGACTGCATTTTACGCAAGCCTTGCTTGAACAGATTCGGGCTAAGGGGGTAAGGGTTGAAACGCTTACCCTGCATGTTGGCGCAGGTACTTTTCAGCCAGTGCGCGTGGCGCGTATTGAAGATCACGTGATGCACTTTGAGCGTTATCAGGTATCGGACGACTTGGTATCTTCGGTGGCAGAGACACGAGAACAAGGCGGGCGAGTGGTCGCTGTTGGAACGACAGTGGTTCGTGCCTTAGAAACCTCTGCTTTGTCGGGTGAGTTGATCGCAGGGTCTGGGGATACCAATATTTTCATCACCCCTGGATTTGATTTTAAGGTGATTGATGCTTTGGTAACGAATTTCCATTTACCGCAATCAACCCTGTTGATGTTGGTGAGTGCCTTCGCAGGCTATGAGCCGATGCGCTCTGCTTATCAACACGCTATTGCACAAGGTTATCGCTTTTTTAGTTATGGGGATGCCATGTTATTGGAGCGATGCGGTGGTCATCATAACTCAGCTTTTGTCTGATGGATTAGGACGAGGTAATACACCTTCCTACTTGATAAAACCCTAGCATACCTGCGATAATACCCGACATACTTGATCAACTATTATTGGGAAAACCAGATGAGCAAACCCCAAATGCCAGATGTTGCGAATGTTCCATTAAGCAATCCCTTGGGAACCCTTGATTGGGTTGGGATGTCCGAGATTGAATTACCTGTACTCTTGCAAGATGGTGAACAGATGCTTCGTAGTTTGGCGAGGGTTCAGGCTTATGTGAATTTAGCCGATCCTGCCAGTAAAGGCATTCATATGTCTCGCTTATATCTTATGCTTGATAAAATGAGTGATCACCCACTAACACCTGCCAGCGTGTCAGCCATGTTGGCTGAGTTTGTGCAATCACATCATGGTTTGTCCACAGAGGCGTTTGTTGAGTATCGTTTTGACTATTATGTACGACGAGGTTCGTTGTTATCAGGCAATAGTGGGTGGAAGAATTACCCTGTTCGTTTGCGTGGGCATCGAAAAGCTGATCAGATCTCGCTAGAAATGGCGGTACAAGTGCCTTACTCATCAACCTGTCCTTGTTCTGCCGCTTTGGCGCGTCAGCTCATTCAGGAGCAGTTCAGTCAAGACTTTACAGGTCGTGATAGCTTGTCACAAGCTGAGGTTTATGCGTGGTTGGGTAGTAGTCAGGGGATTTGTGCTACCCCACACAGTCAGCGGTCAACGGCAAAAGTGAAAGTCAAATTGGCTGAAGGTGCAGATTTTTTTGCATTGTCACACCTAATAGATAGAATTGAGTTCGCGCTCAAAACACCTGTGCAGGCGGCGGTTAAGCGTGAGGACGAGCAAGAGTTTGCGCGTCTGAATGGTGAGAACCTCATGTTCTGTGAAGATGCGGCGCGTCGTTTGCAGTCGGCATTGGATGTTGAGACTGCTTACCAAGATTTTTGGTTGCGGGTAGATCATATGGAAAGCCTACACCCACATGATGCAGTCAGTATTGTGACCAAAGGTATTGCTGATGGTTATCCTGCAGAATGGTCTTTATAAAAATGGGTCTTGAGTAGGTTAGTTAACCGTTTATTAACAAAAAAGAGTGATGGCGATGGAAGATATTTTAGCGGCAATTGAAGTTGTGGGTGCTGGAAAACGAACAGAAACAGGGCGTTTGTACCTGCGTACTAACATGCGTTTTATTGCTCCTTTTGGTCCTATTGAAGCAAGTATCTGGAATGCTAACTTATCGACTTCGGGTATTGCCATTCAATGTCAAACGCCATTGCTTTCTCAGGATTTAATTGACTCTATCTGGACGATTGAGTTGTTTTTACAGCCTGATCAACCCGCTAAATTTTTATCTTTGTCTTCTCAATTGGTTCGTATTAGTCCTTCTGGTTGGGTTGCCTTTCAATTTGTCTGTGTAGAGGATGAGGATTTGGTCGTGATTGAATCTTTAATTCAGCGTTACTCTGCTTCTGCCAGTATTGAAGATCCTTTAGATTTGGCTCATTTAGCGCACCCTGAACGTTAACCCATAAAAAGGATGAGTATGTCTGCGAAGTTTCCTTTTGTCCGCCCTCGTCGTATGCGTCGTGATGATTTTTCACGTCGTTTAATGCGCGAAACACTATTAACCACCAATGACCTGATTTGGCCAGTGTTTGTGCTTGAAGGCGAGGGAAAGCGTGAACTGGTGGCTTCGATGCCTGGGGTTGAACGTTTGAGTCTTGATCTCTTATTGGCTGAGGCTAAAACAGCTCATGCGCAAGGCATTCCGATGATTGCACTCTTTCCCGTGGTAGATCAAAGCAAAAAAACGCTCTCCGCTGAAGAGGCATTCAACCCTGATGGCTTGGTGCCACGGGTGGTGCGTGCCTTGAAGGCAGAAATCCCAACGCTCGGCATCATGACTGACATTGCCCTTGATCCCTATACCAGTCATGGTCAAGATGGTTTGATTGATGAGACAGGCTATGTACTCAATGACGAAACAACGGCAGTGTTGGTCAAGCAAGCCTTGTGTCATGCCTCTGCTGGTGCGGATGTGGTTGCGCCCTCAGACATGATGGATGGGCGTATTGGTCAGATTCGTCACGCTTTAGAGTCAGCGGGCTTTATTCACACGCGCATTATGGCTTATTCGGCTAAATATGCTTCTGCCTATTATGGTCCTTTCCGTGATGCCGTGGGCAGTGCGACCAACCTCGGTAAAGCAGATAAAAAAACCTATCAGATGGATCCTGCTAACAGCAATGAAGCCTTACATGAGGTCGGTTTGGACTTGCAAGAAGGTGCAGATATGGTGATGGTTAAGCCTGGGGTTCCTTATTTAGACATCGTTCGTCGCGTTAAGGACACTTATCAAGCACCGACCTTTGTTTACCATGTTTCTGGCGAGTATGCCATGCTTAAGGCGGCGGCAATGAATGGTTGGATTAACGAGCAAGCGGTGGTCTTAGAAACCCTGTTATCCTGTAAACGCGCGGGGGCTGATGCCATCTTGACCTATTATGCCAAAGATGTTGCGGGTTGGTTATCCTCTTCGCCACAATGAACTGATTGATGTTATCCGTTATCGCCTTGTCTTGATAACCCGTAACGACCCTATTAACCCTATCACAATACTGAAAAATTATGTCTGTTTATACGAGCGTTAGCACTGATGATCTTACCCAATTTTTGGCTGACTTTTCCGCAGGCGAGTTGGTCGCTTTTGAGGGAATTAGTGCGGGTATTGAAAATACGAATTATTTTGTTGATACTCAGCGTGGTCGCTATGTCTTGACCATCTTTGAACATCACAGTTTTGAAGAGTTAGGGTATTTTTTGAAGCTCATGGCGTGGTTGTCCGAAGCGGGTGTACCAACAGCACACCCCTTAGCAGGAAATGATGGACAATATCTACGTCCCTTGTGTGGCAAACCAGCGGCATTGGTGCAACGTCTCAGCGGAAGAACGGTTGATCAGGCGAGCGTTCATCATTGCTCGGTGATGGGGGAAGCCTTAGCACAGCTACATCTCGCAGGACGAGGATTCACGGCACAACGAGCGAATGATCGTGATCTCGACTGGATGCAGTCGGTGCGTCAACGCTTAGAGGGTTTGGCAGATACGGAGACCAAAGCCTTTATTGATCAACAGTTACAACAACAAACCGCTTTAATGACTGATCACTTGCCGAGTGGCATCATTCATGCTGATTTATTTTTAGACAATGCTTTGTTTGATGGCGACCGTTTAACGGGCATTATTGATCTCTATTATGCCTGTCATGGGGTGTGGTTGTACGATGTCGCTGTAACCATGAACGATTGGTGTCGTGCAGAGGATTTGAGTCTGGACTTAGCGCGGGTTAATGCTTTCTTGTTGGGCTATTCGCAAGTCAGAGCATGGACGGATGAAGAGCGGTCAGCTTGGACCATGATGACGCAACGTGCCGCATTACGTTTCTATTTGTCACGCTTACAAGATCAGTTACTGCCTCGTGAGGGTGAACTGACGCAAATTAAAGACCCTGCTGTGTTCCGTCATCTCTTAATCTGGCTGGGTGAGCATTCGCCTGCGTTGATGGGGTGATGTTTGGCTGACTTATCTTTGGCTGAGGCGGTGCTTGCCTTGAAGGCTGGTCAGGTGATTGCTTATCCCACTGAGGCGGTTTATGGCTTAGGCTGTGATCCCTTTAATGCGTCTGCGGTAGAAACCTTGTGGCGATTGAAGCAGAGACCGCCCAGTATGGGGTTGATCGTGGTTGCAGGTGAGTGGCAAGCATTGACTCCCTTTATGGCTGACTTATCCGCAGAGCAGACAGCGCGATTGCGTGCCGAATGGCCCGCGCCCTTCACTTGGGTGGTGCCAGCGAGTAAGCGTGTGCCTGCTTGGTTGACAGGCGGAGGAGACACGGTTGCCTTGCGTTGGTCAGCGCACCCTGATGTGGTCGCCTTGTGTTCGGCTTTTGGTGGGGCGTTGGTATCGACCAGTGCGAACCTGCATGGTCATGCGCCAGCAAGAAGTGCGCAGGCAGTGGCAGATCATTTTTCAGGGCAAGCAGGATTTGCAGGGGTGGTTGTTGGCGAACTTGGTGGTCAAGCACAGCCGACACCCATTAGAGAATTAATCACAGGACGTTGGATAAGGGTTGGGTAGATATGACACATCCACAGCCGTTGGCTGAGTTAGCAGAGTTGCTGTTTGAAGGCTTATCAGATGAAGAGTTAGAAGCCTTATCTGAGTATTTTGACTCCTTACATCAAGAGATCGACAGCATGAATTTGTCGATGATTGATGGCTTCTTTACCGCGCTCGCGCTATCTTCGGGCGAATTGCCTGAAAATTGGTTAGACTTGGTTGTCGTGGACATGGCTGTCTTTAGTAAGACACGAGACCATGCCGTCGCGGTTGAGTGGTTAATGCGTCATTATCAATCCTTGAAATACAACCTGACGGCATTGCCAGAGCCTGTATTTGAGCCTATTTTCTTACAACATCCTGATTATGAAGCCTCTTGGGTTGCCAACTGGTGTTATGGCTTTATGCACGGCGTGCAGGCAAATACCACAGTGTGGGATCAGACACCACGGGTGCATGCCGAGTTAGAAATTTTAACCTCTCTGTCAACCTTACCACCACCCGATGGTGCCTTAATGACACCTGAGGAAATTCAAGATGATGATGATCGTCTGTTTTATGACGCACAGCAGATGTCTTTAAGTGCTTTAGAAGAATATCATCGTGTCGTTGATCCTTTGGCAGGCTGGGATGCCTTTGTTGAGTTATTGATCTTAAGCATTCATGACGCGCTGTTCAATCCTGATTTAGAAGAAGGTTCAGCTAGCCTTATTCCTGAAATCTCTGAGGCTGATGATGAATTGACGGTACTTTGTCCTTGTGGGAGTGGCAAGTTGTTTACAGGCTGTTGCGGTTCGGGCAATCGTTTGATTCACTAATGAATCCACTAAGCCGTTCCGCCAATAGAGGCGTGATGAGGTTCTGTGTTAGCGTCTCGTGTTCAATGATCTCGCTTTAATAATGTAGAAGGATTCCCAGCCATGTCAGTGATGATTTACAACAGTCAAAGTCGTCAAAAAGAAGTTTTTACCCCCATTGCTCCGCCTAAGGTAGGCATCTATGTGTGCGGTATTACGGTTTATGACTATTGTCATATCGGTCATGCACGGGTTATGGTTGCTTTTGATATGATCGTGCGTCACTTGCGTTTGCGCGGTTATGACGTGAAATATGTGCGTAATATCACCGATATTGACGACAAAATCATCCATCGCGCCATTGAAAATGGAGAGAGTATTCAATCCTTAACCGAGCGTTTCATCACCGCCATGCACCAAGACGAAACTGCATTAAATGTGTTACGTCCTGATCTTGAACCCAAGGCTACGGAATACATTACCCAGATTACGGACATGGTTCAAACGCTGGTGGATAAGGGTTTCGCTTATCCCTCTGATAACGGTGACGTTTATTTTCGCGTCGCAAGGTTTGCAGATTACGGCAAGCTGTCGGGTAAGAAAATTGAGGATTTGCAATCTGGTGCGCGTGTTGAGGTGAATGAACTAAAAGAAAATCCACTCGATTTTGTGCTCTGGAAGGCTTCTAAACCCAGTGAACCGCATTGGCAGTCTCCGTGGGGAGAGGGTCGTCCGGGATGGCATATTGAATGTTCGGCTATGTCGAAGCATACGCTAGGTGAGTATTTGGACATTCATGGTGGTGGACATGATTTGCAATTCCCTCATCATGAGAATGAAATCGCGCAAAGTGAATGTGCGCACGGTCATGACTATGTCAAAACATGGATGCACGTCGGTTTTGTCAATGTTGATAACGAGAAAATGTCTAAATCCTTAGGCAATTTCTTTACCATTCGTGATGTGGTGGCGCAGTATTCGGCTGAAGTGGTGCGTTTCTTTTTGTTGTCCAGTCACTATCGTAATCCACTGAACTACACCACTGAAAATTTGGACAATGCGCGTTTGGCATTGAAGCGTTTATATGGCGCGTTACAAGGTGTAACCCCCGTAGCGCAGATTTCTGAGGCTTGGATGAACATCTGGGAAACTAAATATAATACCGCGATGGATGATGACTTCAGTACCCCACAAGCCTTTGCGGTGTTATTTGAATTGGCAACCGAGTTGAACAAAGCCAAGGCGCAGAAAGACGATGAGTTGGCTGGGCAGTTGTCGGCGATTCTGCTTAATTTTGCAGGACGCTTGGGGATTCTCACTTCAGACCCTGACAGCTTCCTAAAAGCAGGTTCGGCAGATGAGTTGTCTGAAGCTGATATTCAAGCGAAACTATCTGCACGCTTGTCTGCACGCCAAGCAAAAGATTTTGCCACCTCCGATGCCATTCGTGATGAACTCAAAGCTGTAGGCATCGAGATTTTAGACACACCACAAGGTAGTAAGTGGCGACGTATGTGATGGTTGTTTGCCCGTCGATTTGATGTCAGCTTATGTCAGGAAAAGGATAAATTGTGCCACAACGTTTACTAAAAATGGTGCTCAGTGCCTCAGTCTATGAGGTAGCACAAGAAACCCCCTTAACCTCCGCAGGGCGACTGTCGGCTAAAACCAACAATCACATTTGGTTAAAGCGCGAAGATTTGCAACCTGTGTTCTCCTTCAAACTACGCGGTGCTTACAATCGCATGAAGCAGTTGTCGGCAGAGGAACGTGCTAAGGGGGTTGTGGCGGCATCGGCAGGGAATCACGCACAAGGCGTTGCCTTATCGGCAGGGCGTTTGGGGGTGAAGGCGACCATTGTCATGCCACAAACCACGCCACCCATTAAGGTTGATGCGGTACGTCGTCTCGGTGGTGAAGTGGTGTTGGTTGGTGACAGCTATGATCAAGCCGCCACTTACGCGAAACAATTGGTTGCCGAACAGGGCGGTTGTTTTATTCATCCTTACGATGATTGGGAAGTCATTGCAGGACAGGGGACGGTCGCGCTTGAACTGCTAAGACAACACCCTCGCCCTCCTAAGGCAATTTTTGTCCCCGTCGGTGGCGGTGGGTTAATTGCGGGGATTGCTGGGGTGATAAAAGCCATTCATCCTGAAACACTCATTATTGGCGTTGAACCCGATGATGCCGCCTGTTTGCAAGCCGCTTTGCAGGCTGGCGAGCGCGTGATTCTGCCGAGTGTCGGTATTTTTGCGGATGGCGTAGCCGTAGCGCAAATTGGTGAACGTCCGTTTGCTGTGGCACAGCATCATGTTGATGCTGTTGTTACCGTGTCGGTGGATGAAATCTGTGCCGCGATTAAAGATGTGTTTGAAGACACTCGATCCATTGCCGAACCTGCGGGAGCTCTGGCAGTGGCAGGCTTGAAAAAGTATGCCCAGCAGATGGCGTGGCAGGATGAAAGCCTCATTGCCATTGTCAGCGGGGCAAACATGAATTTTGATCGCTTGCGTTACATTGCTGAACGCACGGATCTGGGCGAGGGAACTGAGGCACTCTTTGCCGTGACCATTCCTGAACAAGCGGGAAGTTTCCTGACCTTCTGTCAATTATTGGGTGACAGACGCGCGATTACCGAGTTTAACTATCGTTACAATCATACACAGTCAGCTCAGGTGTTTGTCGGCATCAGATTACAGAAGGGACAAAAGGAAAAGCAAGAAATCATTAGCCTACTGGCTGAGGCGGGTTTTGCGGTTGAGGACTTATCGCAGAATGAAATGGCAAAACTGCATTTACGTCATCTGGTGGGGGGGCGTGGTGGTGATATTGCTGACGAGCAACTCTATCGTTTTGAGTTTCCCGAGCGTCCTGGTGCCTTATTGAAGTTTTTGTCCTCTATGTCATCAGGCTGGAACATCAGTCTGTTCCATTATCGCAATCATGGCGCGGCAGAGGGAACGGTGTTGGCAGGGATTCAAGTACCGCCCACAGAGAAAGCTGAGTTTGAACACTTTTTATTCAGTTTGGGTTATCCCTTTGTTGATGAAGGCAATAACCCAGCCTACTCATTGTTTTTGCGTTGATGATCTATGCTTAATCCTCATACAGCGCGTTAAGCTGATCAAAGGCACGTCTGAGGGCTTGATGGCGTGCTGAGTAGTCAAACGGGTTGACTAAGCCCAAATCCCAAATAAAGCTTTCTCCTTGATACCAACTGATCAAGGCTTGGGTGCGTTCTTCGCCAATCAAGCGTTCAATGGTGTGCAATTGCTGATCTCGTGCTTCTGTGGTCAGCGTGTCGTCTTGCCACAGGGTGAGCATCATATCTAAAGCGCGATACTGTACCGTGTCGCGTCCAATACTGAAGACTTCTGTCAAGGCTTCTTGCGCCGCTGAGAAGTCGCCTAGATAAAGCAAACAGCCCATGCGTAATTCCGCAATCGTTAAGGTTTCCCACGGGGTGCCAAGGTCTGGTAATAGCCCAATCAGACTCGCCACGCGCGTGTGTGCAGGGTAGGCCTCTTCTTCGATGAGCGACAGGAGTTGCTCAAAGGTACGATCTTTTTCCCAGTTAATACGATTGAGTGCCTGTTGCAAGATCAATCCACGGTTGGCATTGCCATCTAAGAGATCACTGACGGGGTAAATTTCTGACAGTTTCGGCACAAGCAATCGCACCACAGGTTGACCCAGTTCGGTTTGTACCTGTCTATAAAGCTGATGATTGGTGCGTTCAAGTACCAGTAACATGCTTTGCCATTGGGTTTCTAAGTCACCTTGGGTGTTCCAGACAATAGGATCAAAGTCTGCCTGTTGACCGAAGAAAGACAAGTGCCAATAGCCACTGGCATCAATAAAATGCGCTTCTAGGTTTTCTTCACTGGCCGTAAAGGCTTGGTCTAGCGAAGGATATTCAAAGCCATCTCTATCTGCTAAGACTCGACCTTGTAAGGATTCTGTCAGGGTACGTTCTAGGGCGACTTCGTAAATGGGGTGCGCCCCAAAGGAGACAAAGCAGGTTCCTTCGATTTCATCGTGTAAAATCACCGCCACCACGGGATATAATCCACCTAAGGAAGCATCTCGAATGTCCACGCGAATGGCATGACTGGCTAACTGGTCGATAATACTGACAACGGGGGCGATCTGATTCCATGCGGATGCGGGCATAACGGGTAAACACCAGTGTTTGCGCAAAATTTCAGCACGAACATAACGTTCAAAAATCTCTGACAAGGCTTGAATGCTTGCCTCAGTGACGGTATTTCCTGCCGCCATCCCATTGCTGGCATAAAGGGTATTGAGCAGATTAACAGGGAAATAGACTGTTTCCCCTGTGCTATGTGATACAAAGGGCAGGGCAGTCACCTGCTGATCGCCTTCTTGCAAGCTAATGAGGTGTTGTGCTGTCACCTCATGATCAGGATCATACCACTGCCACAAGTCGGGTGATAATATCTGATCACGTTGAAAGTCTTTGACCGCAATACTAAGTTCTCGCGGATGAAACATAAAGCCCTTTTCCAACCGCAAGGCACTGCCAATCCAGTAATCAGCAAAGAGATAATGAGTGCCGAGACGCTCGATAAATTCACCTAAAGCACTGGCTTGTGAGGCAAGGGCAGAAATGCCTTTGCCGTTGGCAAAGAGGGCGTTACAGGATTGATCCTTGAGATGTACCGAGTGAATGTAATCCACAGGGTTTAGGTCGGCTGAAAAACTCAGTTGAAACCCTGCTTGCGCGAGGGTTTCCGTCATTCGAGCGATGCTGTCTTCTAAGTAGTCAGCTTTACCTGTCAGAAAGGTTTTAGTGAGCATGAGTTTCTCCTCTGATCGCATGAATCACATCACCTGTGCCAATCGTGCTAATAAGCCTTCTTTACCAATCAACTGCCAAAGTTTAGCTAACTCAGGACCATCATGACGACCACTCATCAACAAACGCAAAGGCATGAATAAACCTTTGCCTTTTGCGCCGCTGGCGGACTTGATGGCTTCGACGGCTTCAGCGTAGCTAAGATCAACACTGGCTTTTGCCGTTGCTAGGAAGGTTTCGCCTGTCGCTTTAACGGCTGTGCTGGCTTCTTCGGGTAGGCTAATGTTTTGGAAAACAATATCTGCCCACACACGAGCATCTTGTGGGAAAACCGTATTCGGGCGGATGGCTTCGATAAACAGCTCTTTTTTATCTGCGGGTATCAGGGCTTGCGTTTCTGCCCCAATCCAGTCCCACCAGTCCGAGTTATTCATACGACTCACGGCTTCTTTTTGCCAATATTGTAATTGAGACTCATCGAATCGTGCAGGTGCAGAACCACAGTTTTCAATTTTGAAGCCATGCCCTAATTCCTCTGGGGTCATATAGGCTGGGTTTTCGTAATAGTGTCCTAAACGAGCCATGTAGTTGAGTACCGCATCTGGACGGAAGCCTTCCGCTTGCATCTGGCGAATGTTACGGCTACCGTTGCGTTTAGATAAGGGCGCACCGTCTGTTCCGAGAATCAGATTGATATGACCGTATTCGGGTACAGGTAAGCCTAGTGCTTTCAGCATCAAAATTTGACGCGGTGTATTGGCTAAATGATCCTCCCCACGTAATACGTGCGTAATGCCCATTAAGGCATCATCAATGGCGTTGCAGAAGAAGAAAGCAGGTGAACCGTCTCCACGCGCAATGACAAAATCACCGATGTCATCGGTTTTGAAGCGTTGCTTGCCTTTAACCATGTCATCAAAGATGACTTCTTCACCCTTAGGAACGCGGAAACGTAGGGTAAAAGGTTTGCCTTGCGCTTTGCGTTCTTCGATTTGTTCAGTCGTCAGCTTGGTACAACGACCATCATAACGAGGTGGTAATCCTGCCTGTGCCTGCATTTTACGCATGACTTCTAATTCTACAGAACTACAAAAGCAAGGATAAACCAAGCCCATGTCGATGAGTTTATTATAATAGATTGCGTAGATTTCGTTACGTTGAGACTGCCAGTAAGGACCATTGCCACCGTCATGATCAGGACCTTCTTGCCACGGCAAGCCTAGCCACAACAAGTCTTCTTTGAGCGCAGAAACATATTCTTCTTTTGAGCGTTCAGCATCGGTATCCTCAATTCGCAATACAAATTGTCCATCATCAGCTTGTGCCGCAAGGTAGCTAAACAAAGCTGTACGAGCATTGCCCATATGAATGTAGCCAGTGGGAGAGGGTGCAAAACGTGTTTTCATGATGTTCCTTAATATCAGATGCAACAAAGCCGATATGATACTGTATCTGCTTGGTTGATACAAATTGATTATTGCTCATGATGTTTTCAGAGATCTGTATTATGATTTGAGCGTTCGAGTGTCAAAATAGGGCTAAAAAATCGTAAAATTCGCTTTTGATTCTTGAGCATCATCATTTGCATCATCATTTGGTAACTTGTCAATCAGCATCCAAATGTGACCAGTAGTCAGCGTTGATATTTAGAACAAAAAGGGGTTATGAGAGACTATCAGGCACAGCTTAGGGTAGTGTTAGAAATGGGTGGAGCTAAGGTGTAACCCTAGCCCCCACCAATCACTGCTCCACAAATGCCATCAGCATTAAAACTGTCCAAATAGGCGTTTTGAAATCGCGCTGACCACTGAGATGTGCTTGCCACACCTTGCGTACCAATTTGGCATTCAAGCCTTGAGCGGTGAGTTTATCTGCTTGAAGTAATGATTCTGCCCAGTCGCGTAGTTCGCCTCTGAGCCAATCGGCGAGAGGAACCGCAAAGCCTTGCTTGGGTCGATCCATAATGGTCTGAGGAATGTAGCGATAGGTAAGTTCTTTGAGAATCCATTTACCAATGCCGTTGCGACGTTTGAGATGTTGCGGTAGCGACCAAGCAAACTCAACCACACGATGATCCAGTAACGGGATGCGTCCTTCAAGGCTAACCGCCATGCTGGCTCTATCTACTTTGGTCAGAATATCGTCACTCATATAGCTACGCATATCCAGATATTGCATCGTGGGTATCATGTCAGTGAGTTTTTCAGGTATCGCCTCTAGCCCTGTGAGTAGGGTTTGTGGCTCGATGGCAGAAGGCATCAGAGCCGACAGATCACGCCAATGCGACACCAAACCGCGATAAGCATTGGGTTGTGTTCCCAAATAAGGCAGAAGGTCAGCGAGTTTACTGACCTGATCGCCAAGGTTGGGTTTATGAACCAGTTTACCGAGTTGATTGACTAACCCGACAGGCAGGCTATGCAGAGCATTCGAGCCAAGTGACAGTAAGGATCGACCGTTACCGCCAAAGTTATTCCATGCTTTTTCACCTGTGGCATAGTGACCATAACCACCAAAAAGTTCATCTCCGCCATCTCCTGATAAGGCAACGGTCACGTGTTGACGGGTGAGTTTAGAGACCAGATAGGTCGGCAGTGCTGAGGAATCGGCAAAGGGTTCATCATAAATGCCTTTCAGCAAAGGGATGACGGCGAGCGCGTCTTTTGCGCTGACCATCAGTTCCGTGTGTTCTGTTCCTAGGTGGTTGGCAACCGCCCGTGCGTGTTCTGATTCGTTAAATGCCGCCTCATGAAAGCCGATAGAGAAGGATTTTACCCGTTGCGTCGATTGTTTTTGCATTAAGGCAACCACCAAGGAGGAATCAAATCCCCCTGATAAAAACGCGCCCAAGGGAACATCGGCTTCCATACGCAAGCCTACGGCATCGGTGATCAGCTGGTCGAGTTGGTTAATGGCATCGAGTTCTGAGCTGATAAAGGGGTTACATAATGCGTTTTGTACCTGTTCGGCAGGATTCCAGTAGTACTGTGCTTCAGGAAGGTATTTGGCTTGAATGACCGCTTCGGACAGTTTTAGCAGTTGCCCCGGCATCAGCTTGTGCATGCCCTTATAGATGGTGTAGGGCGCAGGTACTGCACCATGACGTAGAAATAGGGCTTGGGTGTTGGGGTCAATTTCGGCACTAAAGTCAGGGTGAACTCGGCAAGCATCTAGGGTCGAAGCGAAAAAAAAGACACCATTCACCCAGCCGTAGGTTAGCGGTTTTTCGCCCATGCGATCGCGGGCGAGGGTCAGGGTGCGTTGCGTTTTGTCCCAGAGGGCGAAGGCAAACATACCATTAAATTTTTGTACCGCTGTTTCGACTCCCCAATGAGCGATGCTGGCTAACATGACTTCTGTGTCTGAACTGCCTCGCCATTTGACAGCAACCTTGTGTTGCGCCAATTCGGCACGGATCTGGTGATGATTGTAGATTTCACCATTGAAGACGATGACGTAACGGTCACATTCTGAGTGCATGGGTTGTTGTCCCGCTGGCGATAAATCCATAATCGCCAAACGTCGGTGTCCTAGGGCAACCCCAAAGTAAGCATCTGTCCATTCGTCAGCGGCATCGGGACCGCGTGGTGCGATCATATTATTCATTTCTTTGACAAGGGTTTGCAAACGTGCGTCACTGCGTTTGAGTTTAGGGTCAATAAAGCCAGCAAATCCGCACATAATGATGACTACTCCTCGGTCGTTAGAAATGAAATGGGCGATGGTCGATTATTGGTGAAGTGTTAGGAAAAGTCAATGACCCATCTTCGTTATTCCTAGACTTAATGATAGACTTAGTCTTATCTTTTCGATAGCATGTTTAGCAGACTTGTCAATAACCCTGTGATGGTGTTGTTTTGTTAGAATTTTTTGAAGGTATTAGGGTGTTTTTATGGTTCATTCTTCTTCGGGACAGGATTCGGCGGATGCTTTGCCAGCGCAAGATACTCGGTCTTATGCGCAATCTTTTGCTCAGTTAGAGCGTATCGCCCAACATTTATCACAGCAGGCGTTGGTGGATATTGATCAACTCTTACCTATGGTGGATGAGGCGATGTCTGCTTATCAGTTTTGTCAGGCGCGGATTAGCGCGGTTGAGAGTCTTCTGACCGAAAAATTGAATGCTATTGGGTCTTAATAGTCTCCTCACAATTTATCTGATGGGTTCAGTTTTTTCTTGTTTTGCCGATAAGTGTTGATACAGATAAGCCTCATTTAGC
>CAZLOM010000028.1:0-19314 GCA_964561185.1 uncultured Piscirickettsiaceae bacterium | reverse complement strand
TACCTGCGATGGACGACGATGACCTGCGCCGTGGTAAGCCGACAACACATATTGCCTTTGACGAAGCCACCGCCATTTTGGTCGGCGATGCCTTGCAAGCACTGGCGTTTGAGGTGTTAGCAGAAGCCCCCTACCTCACCGCTACCCAACGGGTTGAAATGGTCAGAGTGCTCGCACAATCAGCAGGCGCGAATGGCATGGTGGCAGGGCAAATGCGCGATTTGCTTGCTGAAAACAGCCATGACATTCCGCTCGCTGAGTTACGCGAATTGCATCAACAAAAAACAGGGGCGTTAATCACTGCCGCGGTGACACTGGGTGGTCTTGCCTCAGCACAAGCCACTGCCGACATACTCCTCGCGCTATCGGTTTATTCCGCGCATCTTGGGCTTGCCTTTCAAATCCAAGATGATGTGCTTGATGTCACCCAAGACAGCGCGACCCTCGGCAAACCCCAAGGCTCAGATCAACGACAAAACAAAACAACCTTTGTGTCCTTGCTCGGATTGGAAAAAGCACAACAAGAAGCCGTGCGTCACGCAGACCTCGCCCGTGATGCCTTGTCGCGCTCGCCTCTGCACGCCAATCTGCTGGGTGAGTTATGCGCCTATATCGTGACTCGAACCTATTAAGAGGCATCTCTGTTCATTCGTCTTTAGTCAAGGAGTTAAACCGTGCCACTACTCAAGACCTCACTCCTACTGAGTGCTCTGCTGTTGATGACCACACAGTCTGTCTTGGCAGGCACCAAGCCCACGCCAAGCAAACAAGGCTTTGCCATTGTTTATGAAATCCCAAACAAGACCTATCAGCAAGCAAGAGAAGACCTAGATGCCGCGATTGAAGAACGTGGTATGGTAATCAGTGCCGTATCTCATATCAAGGATATGCTCGACCGAACCAATCTTGACCTTGGCTACTCAAATCAGCCAGTCTATGCAACAGGTGGCGAGACGGTGTTATTCTGCAAAGCAGACTTATCACAACAGATGATGCGTCAAAATCCGCATAACATTGCACTCTGCCCGTACGGTATTTCGGTTTACACCTTAGCAAGCCATCCAACCAGCGTATTTCTCAGCTACCGCGAACCAGTGAATGCTGATTTTTACAAACCAATTCAACAACTTTTAGATGATATTATTATGAGCCTAGCAGAATGATCTTAACACAGCAAATAGAACAGCAGTTAACCGCTGACTTCACCCCCGTTTTTCTTTCCGTAGAAAACGAAAGCTACCTACATCACAGTGGCAAGGGGGGCAATTCCCACTTCAGCATCACGCTTGTGAGCGAAGCCTTCATTAGTCAAGCCTTGTTGGCGCGTCATCGTGCGGTGCAAAAGGCACTCGCGCCATTCACGCAAGAGGTTCACGCCTTAGGATTACACACCTATACGCCAGAAGAATGGGTCGCACGAGGTGAAATCATCCCCGACAGCCCCACCTGTGGTGGTGGCGGAAAATAACAGGCAACTTGTCGTAATGCGACAAACCAACAGAAATACTCACACTTTATCGGAACGATCATGACTGCTAATACCATTATTTATACCCTGACCGACGAAGCCCCAGCCCTTGCAACCGCTTCTTTTCTGCCGATTGTCCAAGCGATTGCTCAAACGGCCGACGTTAAGGTAGCAACGCGAGACATTTCCTTAGCAGGTCGCATCCTCGCTAATTTTGGTGATTACCTTACCCCTGAACAACAGCAAGCCGATGACTTAGCAGAATTAGGTCAACTCTGCACACAACCCTCAGCCAACATCATTAAACTGCCAAACATCAGTGCCTCTGTTCCACAATTAGAAGCCGCGATTAAAGAGTTACAAGCACAAGGCTATGCCGTCCCTAATTATCCCGCTGTGCCTACCAAGGATACAGAAGCAGACAGTAAAGCACGCTATGGAAAGATACTAGGCAGTGCCGTTAACCCTGTTCTACGCGAAGGCAACTCAGATCGTCGTGTGGCATTGCCCGTTAAAGACTATGCGAAAAAACACCCGCACAGCATGGGCGCATGGTCATCAAATTCCAAAACCACGGTTGCCAGTATGTCAGAAAATGACTTCTATGAAACCGAACAATCGGTGATCGTAGAAACCGCAGGAACCGTACACATTAAACACATCAACCTAGCAACCGAACAAGAAACCATGCTTAAAGCCGACTTTCCTGTGCAAGCAGGCGAAGTGTTGGATGCCTCGCTATTATCGGTTGCTGACTTGCGCGACTTCTATCAACAAAGCATTGCACAAGCGAAAGATGAAGGCGTATTACTCTCCCTGCATCTGAAAGCAACCATGATGAAGGTTTCTGATCCGATTCTCTTCGGTCATGCGGTGTCTGTTTACTATGCGTCAGTGTTTGAAAAACACGCTGACACCTTTGCGCAACTGGGCGTGAATGTGAACAATGGTATTGGCGATGTCTATGCCAAAATTCAAACCCTCCCTGAGGCACAACGTGCTGAAATTTCAGCAGACATCCAAGCCATCTATCAACAACAACCTGAATTGGCGATGGTGGACTCTGATAAGGGCATCACCAACCTACACGTGCCGAGTAATGTGATTGTCGATGCCTCTATGCCAGCGGCGATTCGCGCAGGCGGTAAAATGTACGGTACTGATGGTCAGCTTTACGACAGCCTGATGATGATTCCTGACCGTTGCTATGCGGGTATTTATCAAGAAACCATCGACTTCTGTAAGGAACATGGCGCGTTTGACCCAGCAACCATGGGAACCGTTCCTAACGTTGGCTTAATGGCACAAGCGGCAGAAGAATATGGCTCACATAACAAAACCTTTGAAGTACCCGAAGATGGCGTGATCAGCGTCATCAATCAAGATGGCATTGCCATTTTGTCGCACTTCGTGCATAAGGGCGATGTCTGGCGGATGTGTCAAACCAAAGACGCACCCATTCAAGACTGGGTAAAACTGGCAGTGACTCGTGCCCGTATCACCAACACCCCGGCCATTTTCTGGTTAGACGCAGAGCGAGCGCATGATGCCAACCTGATCGACAAGGTGAATGCCTATCTGCCACAACACGACACCACAGGCTTGGACATTCAAATCCTATCCCCACGTTCAGCCACTCGCGTGTCATTAGAACGCGCCAAGCAGGGCCTAGATACCATTTCGGTCACGGGCAATGTATTGCGTGATTACCTCACGGATCTATTCCCTATTTTAGAACTGGGCACCAGTGCAAAAATGCTGTCTATCGTGCCTTTGTTGGCTGGTGGTGGCTTGTTTGAAACAGGCGCGGGTGGTTCTGCCCCTAAGCATGTACAGCAGTTTATGGAAGAAGGCTTTTTGCGTTGGGATTCGCTCGGTGAGTTTTTGGCCTTAGCCGTCTCTTTAGAAGATTTGGCGTATAAAACCCAAAACAGCAAGGCTCAGGTCTTGGCGGATACGCTTAACCAAGCCATTGGTCGCTTCCTAGATGAAGACAAATCACCGGGACGAAAAGTGGGACAGATTGACAACCGTGGCAGTCATGTTTATCTCACCCAGTATTGGTTAAACGCCCTGAGTGAGCAGACACAATCGCCTGAACTGCAATCAGCGGTTGCCAGTGCTTCTGCAAGCATGAACGCTCAGATGACACAGATTCTGCAAGAATTAGCACAGGCACAAGGAAAAACGCTTGACCTTGGAGGTTACTATCACCCCGACACGGCAAAACTGGCTCAAGCCATGCGACCAAGCGAAACCTTTAATCAGATCATCGCTCAGTTGTCATGATGCACACATACACCTGTATATGACACTCACGGAACTACGTTACCTACTCGCCTTAGCACAGCAGAAACACTTTGCTAAGGCGGCACAAGCGTGCCATGTCACCCAATCAACCCTATCTGCGGGCATCAAACACCTTGAAGACAATTTAGGCGTAGTATTGGTAGAAAGGCAAAGGCAGTTTTTGCGTTTCACCCCCTTGGGTGAGCAACTCATTCCTTTAGCCACAGACATTATCGCCCGCGTGGATGATTTGACCCAGAAGATGAAAACGGCTGACCCCTTGTCGGGTGAGTTAACCCTAGGGGTCATCTATACCATCGCACCCTATCTTCTGCCTTACTTAATTCAACCTTGGCGACAAACCCATCCTAAGATTCCACTGAGGCTGACCGAAGGCTTCACGCACGAACTCTTAAACAAACTCACCGATGGTGAACTGGATGCCGCCATCATTGCCCTGCCCTATCAAGGGACAGAAGCCTTTAATATCTGGCAACTCTATCCAGAAGCCTTTAGCATTGTGCTGCCTGAACAACATCCCTTAGCGCAACAAACACAAGTCTCACTGGCGCAGTTAAAACAAGAACCCCTCTTAATTTTAGGACAAGGACATTGCTTTAGAGACCATGCGCTATCCGCCTTTCCTGAACATCCGAAAACGCAGATCGGGCAAACCCTGATCGAGGGTTCCTCGCTAGAAACACTACGCGCCATGGTTGCCAGTGGTTTAGGCATCACCCTTCTTCCTGAACGCGCCACACAACAGCCTTGGCAAGGACTGGTCACGCGTCCTTTATCAGACAATCCCAAACCCTATCGTGATGTCGTCCTCATTGCACGCACCAGTCATCCACGACAAGAAGTCTTCAGACAATTAAGCAAGATCATTCAAGAAATTACCTTTCACGTCTAAGCGATTAAGATCATCCTTATCACACAAACTAATCGCTCGTGATTGATAACTTCTGCCGATAATCCTTCTTTGACACCTGCTTTTTTGTGGCATAATATCCAAAATCCTTCAGGGTTCATCCCATTAATTTGCATTGAGTTTATTATCAAGTAGGACACAACAATGAATCATATCACCATCATCGGCAGTGGCTTTGCCGCGTTAACTGCCGTTAAAGAAATACGCAAACAGCAACCCACAGCAGAAATCACCGTCATCAGCCCCAAAGCTGAAATGATTTACTATCCCAGTCTTATCTGGATTCCCACAGGTAAACGCACAGGCAATGATTTGCGCGTTGACCTGACCAACTTCTTCAACAAAATGAAGGTCAAACACATTGCCAGTTCTGCAACAGGCATTCGCAACAAAGGGCGAACAGTTTTAACCGAACAAGGTGAAATCCAAAACGATGGCTTGATCATCACCTCTGGTGGACGCTTCATGAAAAAATTACCAGGGATTGAAAACAGCATTGCCCTGTGTGAAGGGATTCCTGCGGCAGAGCAAATCCGAGATCGCATCAATGCCATGCGCGATACGGGCGGAAAAATCACCTTTGGCTTTGCAACCAACCCGAATGAACCTGCCGCCATGCGTGGTGGTCCTGTCTTTGAACTGCTGTTTGGGCTAGACAATTGGATGCGTGCGGAAGGGATTCGTGACAAATTCTCATTTAGCTTTGTGTCACCTGCGGCAAAACCAGGTCAACGCTTAGGCGAACAAGCGGTGGAGAAAATTTTAGAACGCATGGCAAAGAAAAACATTAGCACGCATTTGGGTCATAAAATGCTTGGCTTTGAACCCAACTTGGTGAAAACCGAAGGCGGTGAAATCGCATCGGATTTGATTCTCTTTATGCCCGGTATGACAGGACCTGCTTGGGCTGATAACTGCGAAATCGAACTTTCTGCGGGTGGCTTCTTCCCTGCCAACGAATTTGCACAAGTCAAGGGCTTAGAGCGCGTCTATGTTGCTGGCGATGCAGGTAGCTATCCAGGTCCTGATTGGTTGCCAAAACAAGCGCATATGGCAGACTTGCAAGCACAAGCGGCTGTCACCAATCTCCTTGCGGAACTGAACGGACAATCAGCCCATAAACCCTTTACCATCGAGCTGATTTGTATCGTTGATATGCACAATGAAGCCATGCTGGTCAAACGTACAGAAAGCAAAAATATTATGTTCCCTTGCAGACTGCTTCACTGGGTCAAGCAAGGGTTTGAATGGTGGTATTTGCGCTCATATCGCGGCTAATTCTTCAGCCCATCATTGCCTCATCATCTGCTTAGGTGCGCTCAGTCGCACCTATTTATGACAAAACAATCAACTTAACGCCATAAAATCTGCTACAATTAGCCACTTTTATCACTTGAAATAGAGCCTACGCCATGTCGATGCCCATTGAACAGATCCGTAACATTGCCATTATTGCCCACGTTGACCACGGTAAAACAACCTTGGTTGATCAACTGCTTCGCCAATCTGGCACACTCGATGCCCGCAAAGACATGGGTGAGCGAGTCATGGACTCAAACGACCTAGAGAAAGAACGTGGTATTACCATTTTGGCAAAAAACACCGCCTTAAACTGGACAGACAAGCGCACCAATACCGAATACCGCATCAACATCGTGGACACCCCAGGACACGCGGACTTTGGTGGTGAAGTTGAACGTGTCTTGTCGATGGTGGACTCTGTACTGCTGTTGGTTGACTCGGTCGAAGGTCCTATGCCACAAACCCGTTTTGTGACACAAAAAGCATTATCCTTAGGCTTAAAACCCATTGTTGTGGTTAACAAGGTTGACCGCCCACAGGCACGTACCGCTGGTGCATTGGATGAAACCTTTGACCTATTTGTGCGTTTAGGCGCTCACGATGAGCAATTAGACTTCCCTATTGTGTACGCATCAGGCTTAAATGGCTTTGCAGGCTTAGAAGAAACCGTGCGCTCTGGTGACATGACTCCTTTGTTTGAAACGGTGGTTGACAAGGTACACAGCCCTAAAGTGGACATGAACGCACCCTTCCAGTTACAAGTCACTCAGCTTGACTATGACACTTACAAAGGCATCATTGGTACAGGTCGCATCCAACGAGGCACCGTCAAAGCGAACACACAAGTGGTCGTTGTTGGTCGTGATGGCGCAAAACGTCAAGGACGTATCCTAGAAGTATTGCGTTCTAACGGTTTGGATCGCGAAGCAGTACCTGATGCGCAAGCAGGTGAAATTATCTCTTTCACGGGTCTTGACCCATTATTTATTTCGGATACGATTTGTGACCCAAGCTGTGTGGAAGCATTGCCAGCCTTAGAAGTCGAAGAACCTACGGTTTCGATGACCTTCCAAGTGAATACCAGCCCATTCGTGGGTAAAGAAGGTAAACTGCTAACCAGCCGTCAAATTCGTGACCGCCTAAACAAAGAATTGTTGACTAACGTTGCGTTGCGTGTTGAAGACACGGAAGACTCGGAGAAATTCCGCGTATCAGGTCGTGGTGAACTGCATTTGTCTGTATTGATTGAAAACATGCGTCGTGAAGGCTTCGAGCTAGGCGTTTCACGTCCTGAAGTGATCTTCAAAGAAATCGACGGCGTGATTCAAGAACCTTACGAAACCCTCACCATCGACGTGGAAGAAATTCACCAAGGTTCCGTCATGGAACAGTTGGGCAAGCGTAAAGCAGAAATGAAAGACATGATTCCTGATGGTCATGGTCGTGTGCGTTTGGACTTCGTCATTCCTTCTCGTGGCTTAATTGGCTTCCGTGGTGAGTTTTTGACCCTAACGCAAGGTTCTGGGTTACTCTACTCTAACTTCTCGCATTACGGTGCACGTTTTGAGGGTACGGTTGGACAGCGTCATAATGGCGTATTGATCAGTATGGATGCTGGTAAGGCATTGGCTTACTCTCTCGATAACCTACAAGAACGTGGTCGCTTGATGATTGGACACGGTGACGAAGTCTATGAAGGTCAAATCATTGGTATTCATAGCCGTGACAATGACTTGGTTGTGAACCCACTTAAAGGCAAGAAGCTAACCAATATGCGTGCTTCTGGTACTGACGAAAACGTGATTCTAACACCGCCGATTCGCATGACGCTTGAGCAAGCACTCGAATTTATTGATGATGACGAGTTGGTGGAAGTTACCCCAAAAAGTGTGCGTATTCGTAAAAAATATCTCAACGAAAATGATCGCAAGCGTTTTAGTCGTCAAAGCTGATCAATTCGGCTATAATGCTTCAAATGTCTATTGATCTAAAGAGCGATACTTGCTAAGGGTATCGCTCTTCATTAGGTAGAGAATGAAGAAATGCTCGCAACACAAGCAACAAAGCCACAAATATTGGTGATTGATGAAGATGTGGTTACCACAAAACTCATCGCCAAGGTTCTGTCTAAGCACCAATTTGATGTGCATATTTGCCATGCCCCTGAAAAGGGCTTAACCCTATTAGCACAACATAATTTTAATCTTGTGTTACTTGAAGTCTATATGTCACAAATGTCAGGCTATGTGCTGTGCGAAAAACTGCGTGCTAGTGCCCGCAACGCCGCTATCCCCGTGATTATGCTGACAGATGCCCACCAAGACAACACGGTTGAACTGGCTTTTCAAAGTGGCGCAACAGACTTTATCTACAAACCCATCGAATGGGAACTTTTGTATCAACGTATCCGTTTTGCCTTGCGTTCATATGCTAACGACGATGACTTACGTCGCACCAGAAAAAACCTTGCCTACGCCCAAAAACTGGCAAAGCTCGGTTATCTCGAATGGAACCTCACACAAGACGTATTTTCTGGTTCAGATGAGGTTTTTGAGCTGTTTGGTTTGACACCAACACAACAACCTACCTCACGACAAGCGTTTTTAGCATATGTACAGCCAGAAAGTTTAAGCATCCTAAACGAACAACTCACCCAACTGAATGCTCGTCAAATTGACCTGCTCCAAACCAGTATCAAGCTGACCTTGCCCAATGGCGAACACCGTATTCTTAACCTCTTAGCCGAGCAAAAAAACGTAACCAACGCGAATGAAACAGAACTCACCCTGATAGGGTCTGCACAAGACATTACGCAGTTGAGCGAAGCCCGCGATATGATAGACTATATGCAATTGCATGACTCACTCACAGGCTTGCCGAATCGTATTTTCTTCTTGAATGCTCTTGCCCAACGCTTGCAACGGCAAGGAAACAATGGTTATGACTTTGTTGCGGTTATGTTGTTAGACATTGATCGTTTCAAACTGTTCAATCAAACCATGGGCAATGAAACAGGCGACAAAGTATTACGCACCCTAACCGATCGTCTCATTGAAACCAAACGTGACTATGACCAGATTGCTCGATTGGGTTCTGATGAGTTTGCTTTACTCATCAACATCAAACCCACCGATCAGTTAGAGGAAATGGCGACACGCTATCGTAATGCACTGCTGGTGCCTTTATTGGTTGATGATCAAGCCATTAGCATTAGCTGTTCTCTGGGCATCGCGCTTGCCCCCAGTGATAGCGATACGGCGGAACGCCTCATTGCCTACGCCAATGCCGCCAAAACGCGAGCGAAACTCCATGGTGGAAATCAATACCAATTTTACACCGCTAGTATGAACGAGCTCAGTGCGCGTAAGATGCTGTTGGAGCAAGCACTCAGAACATCGGTTAAAGAAAAACAATTGTGTCTCTACTATCAACCTAAAGTATCGACCCTGTCTCGCCAAGTCATTGGTGCAGAAGCACTCATCCGTTGGATTCATCCTGAGTTTGGCTTTGTCAATCCAGGAGATTTTATTCAAATCGCGGAAGAAACGGGCATTATCCTAGAAATAGGACAATGGGTCATCGAAGAAGCCTGCCGTCAGTCGGCAATTTGGCGACAATACGACCCACACTTCCATATTGCGGTCAATTTATCGGTGAGACAATTTCAACAAGCTGACCTTGTCGAAAAAATCCAAGACCTGTTAGCCCGTCACGACTTGCCACCACAAGCGATTGATTTTGAAATTACCGAAAGCCTCACCACCGATAACACAGATGACTTTATCAATAAGATGCGTCAGTTAAAAGCCCTAGGCGTTAAATTGTCCATTGATGATTTTGGAACAGGCTACTCCAATCTGTCTTATCTTAAATACTACTCTGCCGATACGGTTAAAATTGATCGCTCTTTTATTATGTCTATTGGCACCAGTGAACAACGCTCTTCTGATGAAAAACTAACCTCCGCCATCATTGCTATGGCGCATAGCCTTGACATGGATTTAGTTGCAGAAGGCGTTGAAAATGAAGCACAAATTAACTTTTTAACTCAGATGGGGTGTGAGGTGCTACAAGGTTTTTACTTTGATAAACCCTTACCCGCTGATATTTTCGAACAAAAATACATCTTATCGACCTAGTCGTTAAGTCTTTATTACTTTTTTTAATATACCCTACTTTTTCATCAAACGATAACAAACCAAGGAAACCCTACAAAATGAGTGAACTGTTAAATATTGAAACGCTATCAACCTTAAAAGAAGTCATTGGTGATGATCTTAACGAGATCATTGAGAGCTTCATCGAGTTATTGCCAGCGCAATTAAACGCCATTGAGTCAGCGATACAAACCAGCAATGCACCAGAACTCCGCTCACAAGCCCATACCCTAAAGGGCAGTTCTAGCAATGTCGGGGCAACGGCTTTATCTTCCCTCGCCTATCAGCTTGAAATGTTAGGAAAACAAGGCGATACCACATCTGCTAAAGATGTATCGCTACCGCTACGTCAATTGGCAAAAGACAGCGAACAAGCCTTACGACGCTTTATGGCAAGCTAATCCTATTGTTGCGATAAGACGCGATGATAATAACCACCATGCTAACCAAGCTTAGTGACAGTTAAAGTGACAGTTAAGATGCTCACCGCTTAATGATAGAGAAGATGATATGCAATATCGTATTACGCCTCGGGAGAGTCAACGTGCTGGCTACCCGCACAGCTTTTTCATTCTGAATTTAATTATTGTGCATTTATTTGCCTCCTACTCCATGTTAGAAATTGGTTATGGTAAGCAGGTGATGTTCATTCCGCTGGTATCGCTCATGGTGATGGCGGGATTATGGACAATGGCACAGAAGAAACTGAAAAATGACGAATGGTTCGTTGCCGCACACTGGTTGCTCATGACAAAACGCATCCGTCTGCTCATCATTTTTTATATCGTTGGCTTGGTCATGGGTGGCTTTACCTACTTGATGGTTGGCATGAGTCCCCTTAAAGGCGATGACATCTCTACCATTGCCTTACGAATGGGCGCAGTGCCTGTGTTCTTAGGGGTTTTAGTGACCTTTGTGTTATCTGGCGGTTCTATTTTTGATGGTCAACGTGGCATGATTGGACAAAAAATTGTCGATGCCTTTCCCCCACCAAGTAACATTGAAGTGATCAGCAATGCGGAAGGCGCAAGCTCTGAAGGTGCCAATACCACACCACAGGATCACCTTACCCCATGAACTTACAAGATAATCCCATCACCAGACACCCCACCTTCTACTGGGGCTGGGTAACGCTGTTCATTGGCTTAAGCATTGGTGCCATCAGCGTGTTTTGGGTGTCGCCACCTGAAACCACGCAAACCGCAACGGCACTTCCTTGGGAAGCAAAAGTCAATGATGCTGGACGTTTAGAAGTGCTTGGGTTAACGCTCGATCAAAGCACCACACGTGATGCCATGGCACTCTATGGCAAAGAAGTTCAGATCTATTTGTTTGCCGATGCACAGCACAAGCCTAAAAGCTTAGAAAGCTTCTTTGAAGACATGTATATTGGTTACACCATTCGTGGTAAACTTGTCTTAAACGTAGGGGTTACGGATGCGCAAAAGCAAGCAATGATGGAGCGTGGTGTACGGATTAAAGCCCTAGAGTCTGGTGATAGAGAAGTGTCTTTATCCAACGAAGACACCTTGGCGGTTTTAGACCTACCCATTCACGCATTGACCTACATTCCCTATCCAAAACTTGATGAGCAGGCATTGGAAAGTCGTTTTGGTAAACCTGAAAGCGAAAGTGTTGGTGACGATGGTCTCAAACGCTGGCACTACCCTAGCAAGAAACTGATCATCATTTTTGATGAGTCTGGGCGAAAAGCCTTACAATTTGGCGAATAATAAGCCTGTCTTGATCAACTATCAAGAGATTTGGCATTAAAATCGCTTACACACTTATGACGATCTGAATACAGACGCATAAAAAATAAATACGACACTCTCTGAATTAGTCGAAAGCACAACAACTGAACTTACATTAAGGAGAACCCCAAGGTGAGTAACTTAATTTTTACTTCTGAATCCGTTTCTGAAGGACATCCAGATAAAATTGCGGATCAAATTTCAGATGCCATTCTTGATGCCATCCTGACACAAGACCCTAAAGCACGCGTGGCTTGTGAGACCTTTGTTAAGACGGGCATGGTTTTGGTTGGCGGTGAAATTACAACCTCAGCTTGGGTAGATATTGAAGATCTGGTACGTAAAGTCGTTAAAGACATTGGCTACGATCGTGGTGAATTAGGTTTTAACGGTGATGATTGTGCGGTATTGTCTGCGATTGGCAAACAATCGGTAGATATTGCCGTGGGTGTTGACGAAGACCCAGAAAAAGCCAAAGAAATGGGCGCAGGCGATCAAGGCTTGATGTTCGGTTATGCGAGCAATGAAACCGAAACCCTCATGCCCGCACCGATTTACTATGCTCACCGTTTGGTAGAACGTCAAGCGGCCATGCGTAAGCAAAATGTATTGCCTTGGTTACGTCCAGATGCGAAAAGCCAAGTGACCTTGCGTTATGAAAATGGCGTGCCAGTAGCAGTTGATGCGGTGGTGTTGTCAACTCAGCATGACCCTGATATTTCTACGCAAGACCTGCGTGATGCGATTATGGAAAACATTATTAAGCCAGTCATCCCTGCGGAATGGTTGCACAAGGGAACTTTATTCCACATCAACCCAACAGGTCGTTTTGTGATCGGTGGTCCCGTAGGTGATGCAGGTTTGACAGGTCGTAAGATCATCGTTGATAGTTACGGTGGTATGGCTCGTCACGGTGGCGGTGCTTTCTCTGGTAAAGATCCATCAAAAGTTGACCGTTCAGCGGCTTATGCGGGTCGTTATGTGGCGAAAAATATCGTTGCGGCTGGGTTGGCTGACAAGTGTGAAATCCAAGTTTCTTATGCGATTGGTGTGGCAGAGCCTACTTCAATCAGTATCGAAACCTTTGGCACCGCCAAAGTGGATACCGCTATCATCGAGAAGCTAGTGCGTCAGCATTTTGACCTTCGTCCTCGTGGCATTATCGAAATGCTAGATTTGTTGCGTCCGATCTATCGCCAAACAGCAAGCTATGGTCACTTTGGTCGCGAACTTCCTGACTTTACATGGGAAAAGACAGACAAGGCAGACTTATTGCGTGCTGAGGCTGGTTTAGCATGAAATTAAGCGTTGAATTCTTCCCACCGCGTACGCCAGAAGGATTAGACAAACTCCTTGAGGTTGCAGAGGGCTTTCGCCCTTTCAACCTCGATTACGTTTCTGTCACCTACGGTGCTGGCGGTAGCACACAGGAACGCACCCTTGCTACGGTAAAAGCTCTACGTGAGCGTGGTTGGGATGTTGCCCCTCATCTCACCTGTGTCGATTCGGAAAAAGGTCGTATCAGTGATTTGCTCAAAACCTACATGGACTTAGGCGTTAAGCGTATTGTTGCGCTACGTGGCGATATTCCATCGGGTATGCGTGATCTTGGCGATTTCAACTACGCCGTTGATTTGGTTAAGTTCATTCGTGAAACCACAGGCGATCATTTTCATATCGAAGTCGCCGCTTATCCAGAAGTGCATCCGCAAGCTAAAAACTGGCAAACGGACATGAGCTATTTTGGCGACAAAATGAAAGCTGGTGCCAATGCAGCGGTTACTCAGTATTTCTTTAATCCAGATGCCTTTTGTCGTTTTGTCAACTCAGCGAGAGCGGAAGGCATTCAAGGCGATATTATTCCGGGAATCATGCCCATCACCAATTACGAACAGTTAGCCAGATTTTCGGACGCTTGTGGGGCGGAAATCCCAAAATGGTTACGTAAGCGTTTAGAAGCCTTTGGCGAGGATAAAGCGAGTATTTCTGAACTCGGATTGGAAGTGGTTGGTGACATTTGTGAGCGCGTGCTCAAAGGTGGCGCACCAGGATTGCATTTCTACTGTATGAACAACCTAGAGCCTACCATTAGCCTACTCAAACGAGTAAAAGGCTTGGCTTAACACATCAAGGAAGCGGTATCATGCGATTGATTCGACTCTATTTACCAACTCAGTGGGCAAAAGTCGGTCAATCCATGCCCTTACCTGATGATGCCAAACATTATATTACGACCGTGCTTCGCGCCCGTGATGGGTTTAGCATCACCCTCTTTGATGGACAAGGTCAAACCGCAGAAGCGGTCTTACAACTCGGCAAAAAAACAGCCGATGTCCGTATCGACAGCATCTCAACCGATCTCAGCAAAGAATCTCCCCTATCGCTCACGCTCGCCCAAGGTATTTCTCGTGGCGAACGTATGGATACGAGTTTACAAAAAGCCACTGAACTTGGTGTTTCCGAAATTCAACCGCTGTTTACCCAATATACCGAGGTCAAACTAGAAGACGATGAGAAAACCGCCAAACGCATGGCACATTGGCAACAGGTGATCGTCAGTGCTTGTGAGCAATCTGGACGCAATGTCGTTCCTATCTTACACCCGCCTCTTTCTTTAGCAGAATGGCTTGATCAAAAACCACAAGGCTTGGTGCTTGACCCTTATCAAGGGGGACGTATCAGAGACTTAGCTTCTGAGCGATTTGCACAAGCGCAATCCTTGCTCATCGGCCCTGAAGGCGGACTATCCGACAAAGAAGTCGTTGACGCAATCAACGCTGGCTTAACGCCCATCCAACTCGGCAAACGCATTCTACGCACCGAAACAGCAGGTCCTGCCTGTATTACTGCCATTCAAACCTGTTTTGGGGATATGTGAGTTTATTGCCTTATCCATCTGCTCGTGTTTGTCCTGCTCAAGACAGCGATTTGAGCTGTTGATAATCCTCTGCTGATAACACGGTATCATACAAGCCAACGGATTCATTCCAGCGTTTTTCGATGCCTGCGTAGGACAAACTCGCATCTTCGTAGCGTTTGAACTTATACACGGCATCGTTCATCAAGGCGGCGTTAAAAACACCAAGCGTCTTGAGAATCGAAAAATCTTGTTGCGTCAATCCCGTTACCTTCATAAACAAATCTGGTTCAAGTTGTTGGATAACATCTTCTAAGCTCATTTCGCGGTAATCCGTCAAATACATAAATACGGGAATACGAGTAGCAAATTTAATCAGCTTTTCCTGTATCTGCTTGCGAACCGATTTGATTTCTTTTTCCTTGTCGGTCAGTTCTTTCTTCTCTTTCGGTGTCAGTTTGTCATCATTGGCTTTTTCTTTCGCTTTTTTGACGGCATCGGATTTATTGATAATGGTTTCAATGTCTTGGTTAAGGCTACGGAAACCCTCGATGTTCATTAAGGCTTTCATCGCGGCTTCGTTGCGCATGAGTTTTTCCAGTGTGCCATTATCAACATTGACCAATAACGCACTTTCCCAACGCCGTGCCAACAGGGTTGCTGTTGTACCGCTCATCGCCATGTCTAAAATACCTGCGGCATCAATCTGCTTCATCGAACTGCCATCATAAGCCAACACAGGCAAAAACTGGACAAATTCAGCCACCTTAGCTTCTGGGTTGGACTCGTCAACATTTAAGCGACAAGAATAGTCGGCAATTTGGCGCAAGGCACGGTCTGGAGCAAAATCGAACACATAGCATTCATTTTTGACAATCAATTCATTGTTAGGGTCGTTGGGATTGTGTCCACGCAACACCCAAGGGGTTTGCACGCGAAATGCCGCCTGAAAGTAAGTCTCTGGGCTGGAAGCATTGCGCAACATCAAAATGCCTGTCCAAGGGGCAACCGATACACCCGTGGTCAATTTACCGCAGGATAGGGTAATGGTTTTGCTGGCAAGCGCATTGCCCATGGCTTTTTTCACAGGAGGTAAGGCTTCAACGCCAATACCTGCCTCGCTGCCTGCCGCTACGACGACACTGTAATCTTGATAAAATCGGTTTTGCTTTTGTTTCAATAGGCTTGCCATGGCATAGCAACTGGCAACTGTCGGTAAAAACCAGAAGGTGTGCGACAAGACATTAAGCAAGCGTACATCAGCAAAGGGCATGGGTGGCTTTTCTGCACCGAGTTTTAGGTTGTCGATAGTGGTCTCGCTAAACGCGCCACGAATCAGATTCAGCCAGTTTTGTACCTCGTTGGCATACTTAAACTTGGCGTTATCGCCTTCACCCTCAGCCTTAAAAAACTCATTCAGATCGAACTCGTTAAATTCGCCTTTCATCGCGACTTCTCGAATGGCATCAGGAAGTTGATAGGTGAGCATGACCATGCGTGGCAGGGAAACATAAGGATTAGGTTCATCTGAGTGTGTGTCTGCCCAATTCAATTTGGCTTTTTGTTCATCAGAGTAAGTCCAGTTGTAAATCTGTTCTTCGATAAACTCACCCGATGAAATGGCACGGAAAGGCGTACCCGATAAGTACAAGTAGTGTGAGGTGGTGATGGGCATATTGCCTTCATCAAAGTATTCGATGGCTTCGCCTTCTGATGCCAATAATTCACGTTTGTCTTCACCATCGAACAAGTCTTTGGCGTTGTCGCGCCATGCGCCATAGTGGTATTCATCAAAGGCGACACAATCCCAGTGGGTGGTATGCACCCATTCATTTGTGGCTCGAATACCGCCCACCTCATTCTTGCGTAAATAGGTTTGAAATGAGCCAAAACAAACAATGGGTTTGCTTTTGTCGGCTTCTTCAAAAGTTAAGCCGTCACGAGCAATAAACTGCCAACCGCTAAAATCAACATGATTTGCCAAGTCTTCTTGCCACGCATTTTGCACCGCTGGCTTAAAGGTGAGAATCAGAATCTTTTGCCAGCCCATGCTTTTAGCGAGCTGATAGGTGGTAAAGGTTTTGCCAAAGCGCATTTTGGCGTTCCATAGAAAATGCGGGGTTTTGTCACGATTTTCTTGTTTGAAGCTGTCAAAATAGGCTTTGGCTTTGTCGATGGCGGCTTGTTGTTCGGGGCGACAGTCAAAACTCAGCGTGCGTTGTGCTTCGGTGCGCGTGCCTGTTTTGACTTCATAAATGGCAACCTTGACATCATCCAGCGTGCAACGAAACCATTCACCTTCCAGTCGCTCTATGTTGCGTTTCGCTAGTACCTTATGCACGTCATGGTCGGTGAAAAAGCTACCGTCTTCGCGCATGGCGATTTCGTCAAGTTCGATGGTGTAGGATTGATTGGGCAATTTGACTGGGTATTGTTCGGCAACCCGTTCGGCAGTGCTTTTGGTGGTATAGCCGACTTTTAGGCAATTAGCATAACGGGTGTCGGAATAGGCATAGATGCGTGGTGGATTGAGCGGTGGGAAGAAGTTACTCATCGCTTAACTCCATGGGGCGAATCATCGACTCGATAAAGGCGATTTCATCCGCTGTTAGACCATATTTGGCGTAGAGTTTTTCGTCTGTCCATGATTGGGTGAAGTCTTGAAGGGGAACGAATTGAAAGTTATCCCTTACTATGTGCATTGACGAAAGTGTTAAGTTGATCAGAAATCTTACAAATTTTGTTCTGATGTAATTTGCTGCACTAATAATTTGATTTTTTTCTTTATAGTAGTCGACAATTATGTATGTTTCAGTAACGACTTCATCTGGGTTAAGCACTCTAACTTTTGTTGTTACGTTTACCCTCCCATCTTTAGCGTTGTTTACACCACCTCTGTCAGGATTAAGGGTGCCAATACTAATTTTAAAGTGGTCAAGTAAGTTTTTATTTTTATTTATAGCCTCCTTCTTTACATAACTTACACCTGAGCTACTTATTAACTTTATACAACGTTCAAAAGGTTCATTTTCGCCACGAACAGATGTAGTAAACCCAAAAGAATTACGTGTTAACACCTTTTGTGTAAGACTTAGCTCACCTCTTGAAATAATTTTTTTGATAATATCAATACCGACATTATCCCTAACAAAAATATCGAACTCATTTAGTTTTCTTAATCTACTTTTAACTGTGTCGCCTAATACCGATATGACATTGCAATCACCGTTATATTTTGAATCCCATAAAAAATAACATACACCACCAGCTATATCGACACCAACAAAGCATTCTCTACTTTTTGGGTAGTCAACTAAAGTCGTAATTCTGCGGTCATCAAGCATAGATTTTCTAAAATCATTCAATCCTTTACCGCCCGCATACCATCTTGCAGGGATAATCATCAATAGATATGATGGTTTTAATTTTTTTGCTTGCTCTACAAAAAGATTGTATATGGGCTTTGCACTTATACCATTGCTGCCGCCCCCATCACTTAATTGATATGGCGGATTGCCAATAATGACATCAAATTTCATGTTCTTTCCAAAAATACTGCTTGGGTTATCGGTATGAATAAACTCGTAGGCGTGGGTTTCTAAACTGGTATCACGGTCATAGACTTCTTGGCTTGCCCCACAAAACTTGCATTTGTCATTGACCCACGTATGCAGTGTGCGCTGATAACGAATATTGCCCTGCTCATCGCTAAAGCTGGTGCAAATGGACGCTGGGCTATTGGCTTTTTTGGCACAATAGACACTGCGCCTTGCTAGCAAACTGGTCAATTCAGTAATGCCAATGCCATAGAGTTGTTCGGTGAAAATATGATTCAGCCGTGTTTGCAAATCAGGTATCTGCGCCTCCAAACCCTTGTTTAAGCGTTTGGCAATCTCGCGCAAAAACACGCCTGATTTGGTCACAGGGTCTAAAAACTTGGCATCTTTGTTCGACCACAACTCACTGGGCAACATATCCAACATTTGGTTGACCAACTCAGGTGGCGTAAAAACTTCATCGTTCGATAGATTCGCCAAACAGGTCAGCACGTCTGGGTTGTAGTTAGCCAGCATGGCGCACCTCCAAAAAATGCACCAATGGGAACTCTCGCACAGGTTCAGGAATATAGGCTTCTTCGCCCAAATCTGAAAACAGCGGCAGGTCACGAGAGCTGGCACGATCAACCAAATCGCCATAAACAAAATCACGTCTTTTGAACAAACTACCGTTCACTGCTGACCATTCCGAAAACACAATCGGCTCAATGGGCGGTTCAACGGTTTTGAGTGTGAGCGCATCACCATGCAAAATGTTGCGCGACAAGATGAAATGAATGCTGTCCCGACAATCATCTTTGGTGTGATTGCGGAAGTGGGCAATGTAGGTTTCATCGAACAGTTCAAACAACCGCCCACGGCAAGCGGCAACATTGTCTGCCAAAATGTCGATGCCATAGATTGATGACACCGCCAACACCGCATAGCGTTCCCATTCCAGTTGCGACTTGGCGTAACGGGCGGAAACGACCTCTAGCTTGCGTTTCAGAATTTCGACCA
>CAZLOM010000027.1:0-19465 GCA_964561185.1 uncultured Piscirickettsiaceae bacterium | reverse complement strand
GTGTGATGCAAATGCTCACACGATTATCCAAACATACCTAACACAGTGAGTAGGGTAATAGATTGTTATACCATTAAAAACAGAGTAAACTAACTGCACTTAGTTTAGATGTACAGAGGCTCTTATGAATACGGTCAATATCCATGAAGCAAAAACGCACTTATCACAATTGGTGATGATGGCGGCGGCTGGAGAACCTTTTATTATTGCGAAGGCTGGAAAGCCTTTGGTTAAGGTTGTACCACTCCAACCTCAAGACACGCAACAATATCAACGATTGGGATTCATGCAAAATGAGTGTGTTGTACCCGACGATTTTGATCGTCTGGTCAGTCATGATATTTTGAATCTGTTTGAAGGTTCTTAATGATGCGCTTGCTCATAGATACACATTTGCTCATTTGGGCGGCGAGTTCTCCTGAGAAACTCAGTAGCCATGCACAAGCGTTATTGCTAGAGGTACAAAATGAATTATTTTTCAGCCCTGTCAGTATTTGGGAAATTGTGATTAAAGCGGAATTACATAAAGAAAATTTCATGATCAATCCCTCCACGCTGTATCGAGGATTGCTCAGAGCTGGTTATCAAGAATTGTTAGTAAGAACGGAACATACGCTCAATGTTGCGACATTACCAACCATTCATAAAGACCCTTTTGATCGTCTCTTATTAGCGCAAGCAAGTGTAGAAAAAATGCAGTTATTAACTGCCGATGGACTACTCGCGCAATATCCCGATTGGGTGTTGTGTGTTTAACAGTAATTGTTGCATGATCGTTGCCAAGCATACAAAAAATTGGTTAAACACTTGACAATAATAAAAAAGGAACCCACCATGTTATTCAAAGCAGAGAAGTTAACCCAACTGATGACGTTTGATAGCATCATAGATGCAAGAACGCCAGATGAGTATGCGTTAGATCATATTCCGAATGCCCTGAATGCGCCAACTTTAAACAATGAGGAACGTATCATCATTGGGACGATGTACAAGCAAGCGTCTGCTTTTGAAGCCAAAAAACGTGGTGGGGCGATGGCGGCACGTAACATCGCGCATCATGTTGAAACGCTGTTTTTAGACAAGCCTAAAAATTGGAAACCGCTCGTTTATTGCTGGCGTGGTGGTAATCGGTCAGGAAGCATGGTAACGATTTTACGTGCCATTGGCTGGCAAGCCAAACAACTTGATGGTGGGCACAAAGCTTACCGTAAGTTAGTCGTTGATACCTTAGCACAGCAACCTCAACATTTCCGTTTTGAAGTATTAAGTGGTTCAACGGGAAGTGGTAAAAGCCTATTGCTCAAGCAATTATCTGAGTTAGGAGCACAAGTTTTAGACCTTGAAGGACTCGCACAACATCGTGGTTCGGTACTAGGGCGATTTTCAGAACAACCACAACCGACTCAAAAATGGTTTGAAAGCCAATTAGCATGGCAATTAGCACAGTTTGACCCTGCTAAACCTATTTTTGTGGAAGCAGAAAGTAAAAAAGTCGGACAGATATTTGTACCCGATGGGGTGATGAACGCATTATTACAGGGTCGTCTATGGGAAATTCAAACCCCGTTTAACCTGCGTGTAGCGCATTTACTGGCAGAATATCAAGAATACGTGCAGTATCCTGAACGATTGATGAAACAGCTTTCCTATCTCTCTGCTGTGTTGGGTAAACAACGATTGGCGGACTATCAATCCCTGATCGATCAACATCAGTTTGACGTGTTGGTATCATTGTTACTTAGTGAACATTACGATCCGCTTTACACCAAAGCACAGGAGCGTCATAGCGCGTCAACCTTAGCGCGTAATATGATTTTTGCTTTACCCTCACTAGATGATGCAACCTTACAGGAAAGGGCGAGAGAGTTGATTTCTCGTAGTGTCTAAAATGGTCAAATGGGATGACAGATTGCTGACATCATAGCGGTCGGTATTGACCGCTAGTCATAACAAAAAACGCCCCTAAGGGCGTTTTAAGCGGTATCTAGCCAGCAGACTCTACAAGGAGATTAAGCCGCGGCTGGAACAACCGATACGAACATACGTTGATGTGGGCCTTTACGAGCGAAAGTCACAAATCCGTCTGCCTTAGCAAACAAGGTGTGATCAACGCCTAGACCAACATTTTCACCAGCGTGGAACTTAGTACCACGTTGACGAACTAAGATGTTACCAGCAACAGCCAGTTGACCACCGTACATTTTAACGCCTAAGCGTTTGCTTTCTGAATCACGACCGTTGCGCGACGAACCGGCCGCCTTTTTATGTGCCATGAGTACTACTCCTTATGAATGGTTACGCACTGATACCAGTGATCTTAACCAATGTATAATTCTGACGATGACCTTGCTTTTTGCGGTAGTGCTTACGACGACGGAACTTGATGATAATGATCTTATCACCACGACCATGGGTTTCAGCAATTGCTTTAACAACCGCACCTGCAACCAGTGGAGTGCCCACTTTTACAGAGTCACCTGAACCAACCAATAATACTTGGTCAAAAGAGATTTCGCTACCAGCTTCAACGTCAAGCGATTCAACGCGTAAACGATCACCTTCGCTCACACGGTATTGCTTGCCACCAGTTTTAATGATTGCATACATATTTCCAAAACTCCTGGAAACCTAAAAAATCTATAAGAACGTAGTATTTTAGTACGAAGAAACAAAAATATCAAGGATTATCCTTGGATAATCCAAAAAAATGTCATGGCTTCGTTAATTGCTCTGATTAGTTACCCTTAGGTATTTGCTGAATTAACTGCTGTAGTTTTTTGTCTTGTGGGTATTTTACGCCCTCAGTGGTGGCTAGGTTACGAGCCTTGTCTAGTGCTTTTTGTGCCAATAGCGTTGTTAGCCAATGGGTTAGAATCTCGCTATCTGCTTGTAATTGATAGGCCTGCTCCAGTAAGCTTTGTGCTAGCTCCAGTTTTCCTTCATGAAAGGCGAGCCAGCCTAGGCTGTCAATGATGTGATGCTTGTTGGGCGTGAGTTGATTCGCTTTTTCTAATAGGTTGCGTGCCTCTGCTAGCGAGCGGTTGGTGTCTGTCAGAAAATAACCCAGCGCATTCATTGCTTCAGCATCTTGATCATTGATGGACAAGGCGTGGCGCATATCGCTCTCAAAGCCTTTAACATCTCCTTGATCATAACGTAAGTTAGCTCGGTCACGCCAGAGATCACCCATTTCAGGTTTTTGAGCAATCGCCATATCAAGGATACTAATGGCTTGAGTCGAAAGATCAGCAAGTAGCGATAGGCGTACCTGAGCTCTTATCCAACGAGCGTAATCGTGATCATTATCGGGTTCAAAATTTTTGAGCGAGTCGAATGCTTCCGTTTTTCGATTCAGATCAAACAGTGTTTGGGTGCGCCATATCAGTGCGTCGAGTCCATAGTCACCACCGCGAATCTGTGACCATAATTCGATTGCTGTCTCTTTTTGACCTTGTAACAACAGGGCTTGTGCCAGATAGTAGCTAGCCATTTCTCGCAAGGCAATCTGCTCTAGGAGGGGGCGAATCCATTTTTCTGCCTCAATGGGATCGTTCAACTCCAGCTCGATTAAGCCTAAAGACATTTGTATCGTTGGGCTAGGCTTAATGTTTTGGATAGCAAGGAATTGTTGTTTCGCCTCTTCAAGTTTTTTATCGGCAACCAAGGCGCGTGCCAATTGCTCGCGGATGCTCAATTCATTGGGGTGACGCTCTGTGTAGCCCAACAGCCAAGAGATGCCTTTATCATTCGGTTGTCGTGCTAACATACTGGCAAGCAGTTGAGCAATCTCCGATTGGTCAGGGTGTTTTTCCAGTCCTTGCCAGAGTAGATCGAATCCCGTTTGCCAGCGTTCAGCATTGACAGCAAAGACGACTTGCATCAGCAATGCCATCGGTGAGTTAGGGTGTTGCTCCACAATGCCAGCGCCAAATTTTCCCAACACATCTGGGTCAATACCTTCTTGTCCCAAGGTTGCCGCTGACAAGAAAATTTCTTTTTCAGAAACCCCCGATGTGCGACTTTTGCTGAAAAAAGCTTGCCAGTTGCGTAATGCGCTGTCTAGATCTCCCGCCTTGAGTGCTAGTAAAATTTGAACTTGCCAAGATTCAATAAACTCGGGATTTGCCTTAGTGTTCGCGAGGGTTGCCATTTCTAATAGTTTACGATCACTGCTTTGTGTCGCTAATTCGTAAGCGCGTTGGGCAATGGCTTGATCGGGTTGATCTTGTACCAAGTCTAAGTAAACATGCGCGGCTGGTTCTGGCATACCTTTAGCCGCTAAGGTTTCAGCCGCTAAGAGACGAAAGACAGTGTTTGCTGATAACGGGGCTTGAATGGTCTTTGGCGTTGGTTTGGTGTTAGTGACTTCTTGTGCTGTTGGCACCAGTTTGTCGATGACAATTTTGGGTTGTTCTTGACTTAAGCTACAACCAGACAGTAGCATGGCAAGCCAAAGACTGCTTCTTAGCGCGAAACGCTGAGTTGTTGGAGGGTAAGCAAGCGATAAAGTTTTTCTACTTCTGCTGAATTCTGTCGTCATTTGTTGCAAAGCCTGCGTTAATTTTGGACAATTAGCGATTACCCCGCGCATCGTTTATAATATGTTCATGCTATGGTGAGGGTAATCACCGTTAAATAGGTGTCAGCATACAGTTTTTGACCCTGATAAATCAAGTTTTAATCCAGTTAATAGATAGATTACGCATGAGAGAATCACAGAAAACCAGCCAAGAGCTGATTGCGATCGGCATTAACCATCAAACAGCACCTGTGCACATTCGTGAGCAGGTTGCTTTTCCGCCGCCACGCATTGTGCAAGGGTTAACCAGTTTGAAAGCACAATCTGGCGTGTTGGGGTGCGCCATTCTCTCAACTTGTAATCGCTCTGAAATTTATCTAACATCGGAAGGCTTTTCGTCTTCTGCTTTGTTGGTATGGTTGCATCAGTTTTTTGAGTTGCCTTCGGAAACCCTGACTCCTTTTATTTATGAGCATCGAGGGCGTGAAGCCATGGTGCACATCAATCGAGTGGCGAGTGGCTTAAACTCATTGGTGCTAGGAGAACCACAAATTTTAGGGCAGATGAAAGATGCTTACGCCTTCTCGCGCTCTGCCAGTGCCTTGAATGGGATGCTTGACCGTTTGTTCCAGCACGTTTTTAACACTGCTAAACAGGTTAGAACGGAAACCAGTATTGGAGCGAATCCTGTTTCTGTCGCCTTTGCAGGGGTAACGCTAGCCAAACAGATTTTTGGTGATCTCAGTCAGTACACTGCCTTATTGATTGGTGCGGGTCAAACCATCGAGTTGGTGGCTCGCCATCTCAAAGAGCAGGGAGTAAATCGCATCATTATCGCCAACCGAACGCTTGCCAATGCAACCAGTTTGGCGCAAGAAGTGGGTGGTTATGCCATCACGCTAGCAGATTTGCCTTTGCATCTGCACGAAGCAGACATTGTGATTTCCTCAACAGCAAGCACCTTACCCATTTTGGGCAAGGGCGCAGTAGAAAGTGCGCTCAAAAAGCGTCGTCATCAACCCATGTTGATGGTCGATATTGCCGTACCTAGGGATATTGAGGCAGAGGTCGCCGCATTAGAAGATGTTTATCTTTATACCGTGGATGATTTAACGGGTATCGTTGAAGAGAATCGTAAATCGCGTGCCAGTGCCGCAGAGTCAGCAGAAGAGATTATTCAGTTAAAAACCGATCAGTTTTTGCATCAATGGCAATTGATTTCAGATGCCGCTCCCTTGATCAGAGATTATCGTTCGCATGCTGAACAGTTGCGAGATCTTAGTTTGGTGCAGGCATTGCGTGCCTTAGAGGCTGGTCATTCGGCAGAAGAGGTGGTTAAAAAACTGGCGCATCAGTTAACGAACAAGTTGACCCATACGCCTTGTGCAACCATTCGTGATGCAGGAAATACGGGCGGTGACCATCTGTTACAAACTGCCAGAGGCTTGTTGATTCCATCATCTTAGGTGTAACTGGTTAGGTGTCAGGATTGTTGTTATTTCGTTTTATTGTGGTAAAGAGTGGGTATGAAAGTAGCGTTAAGAAACCGTTTAGATCAAGCAAGTGAGCGTTTAGAAGAGTTAGATCATCTCTTGTCTGATCCTAGTATTATTGGTGATCAAAAGCGATTTCGTGGTCTTAGTAAAGAGCATGCTCAATTAACGCCCTTATCAGAGGCTTGGTCAGCCTATTGTCAATGTGAGCAGGACTTAGCAGACGCTCACGACTGGTTGTCCAGTGGCGATGCAGAGCTTAAAGAGATGGCTCAAGAAGAGCTTCCTAGCTTAAAAAATAAGTTAGCCACCCTAGCCTCAGCCATTCGGATGCTACTCATTCCCAAAGACCCTAATGATGATGCCAATTTATTTCTTGAGGTGCGTGCGGGTACGGGTGGTGATGAGGCGGCCATTTTTGCAGGTGATCTGTTTAGAATGTACGCACGATATGCCGAGCGTCAAGGCTGGCGCGTGGAGGTCATCAGCGAGCAAGAAGGCGAGCATGGGGGGTATAAAGAAATTATTGCTCGTATTGAAGGCGAGGGGGCTTTTGCCAAACTCAAGTTTGAGTCGGGCGCACATCGTGTACAGCGGGTTCCTGTGACCGAATCTCAAGGACGTGTCCATACTTCAGCCGCAACGGTAGCGATTTTACCTGAAGTAGAAGCGGTACAGGGGGTTGAGTTGCGACCAGAAGACCTCAAGGTTGACACCTATCGTGCCAGTGGTGCAGGTGGTCAGCACGTCAACCGTACAGAATCAGCCATTCGGATCACCCATATTCCTACGGGCGTAGTGGTCGAGTGTCAGGAAGAGCGTTCTCAGCATAAAAATCGAGCCAAAGCCATGTCATTGTTGGCTTCTCGCATTAACGCCCAGCGTGAATCAGCACAAGCAAAAGAAATCTCAGAAGCCAGAAAAAGTCTGGTCGGTAGCGGAGATCGTAGTGAGCGCATTCGTACCTATAATTTTCCTCAAGGGCGGATGACCGATCATCGCATTAACCTAACCCTGTATCGCTTGGACTATATTATGGATGGCGATTTAGACGAAATTTTATTGGCACTACAAAACGAGCATCAGGCAGAGCAGTTGTTGGCGTTAGAGTCGGAAGATGCCTGAGAGAATGCCTAGTTTGGGGCTGATGGGTGATCTGGTGTGCAAATAAACCCAAAAAAATGACAAAAAGCACTTTCTTTTGCACCTTAAGCCGAGTATAATGCACAGCTACTTTGCCCTGTGGCGCAAAGAAACAAATTCTAGGGGATTAGTTTAGTGGTAGAACGAGGGATTCCAAATCCCTTGGTGGGAGTTCGATTCTCTCATCCCCTGCCAAATTCAAGCATCTTATCATTAAAGTTACATGAAACAACAATCAGAAGCTATTCAAACATCAGCAGACAAGGTGCGCTATGTGCTTGCCGGTCTTTTAGCATCTAGTGCTATGGTGTCTTATTATGTCATGACAGACTGGGCAGTGGTTCTGCGCGTTCTTGTCGTGTTGTTAGGCTTTGCAGGCACTGTTGGACTGCTGTGGGCAACGGCGCGAGGTATGAGTGCGCGTAAACACCTGTCTGATACACGCCGAGAGGTTGCTCAGGTTGTTTGGCCTACGCGAGATCAAACCATTCGTATGACCTTAATTGTGTTTGCCGCTATTGTGTTAGTCGGTGGCTTTTTGTGGCTGATTGATATGTTTTTCTTGTGGGGCGTGCAAACGCTAACAGGTCGTGGGGGATAAACGATGAGATGGTATGTGGTTCACGCCTATTCTGGCTATGAAAATTATGTCAAAAAGACACTACAAGAACATATTGATCGTGCAGATATGCAGGTCAGCTTTGGCGAAATTCTCGTGCCTTCAGAAGAGGTGGTAGAGATTCGCGATGGTAAGAAGCGTAAAAGCGATCGCAAATTTTTCCCAGGTTATGTCTTGGTGCAAATGGATATGAATGATGCGTCATGGCATTTGGTGAAAAACGTACCACGTGTATTGGGATTCATCGGTGGCACTTCTGACAAGCCAGCCCCCATTACGGATCGTGAAGCAAATCAAATTCTGCAACGTATGGAGGAGGGCGCAGAACGTCCTCGTCCAAAAATTCTCTTCGAGGTCGCAGAAGTGGTTCGTGTTACGCAAGGACCTTTCTCTGAGTTTGAAGCGGTTGTAGAGGAAGTTGATTACGAAAAGAATCGACTTAAAGTATCTGTCTTAATTTTTGGTCGTTCAACGCCTGTCGAGTTAGAATTCTCTCAGGTTGAAAAAACGAGCTAAACACGCTTGATGTGCTAGGTTGCATCAAGTGATTCGGGAAGCCTGCGTTAAGTAGGCGATACTACCCATTTAATGGAGCGTCATTATGGCAAAGAAAATTGATAGTTATATCAAACTGCAAGTAGCGGCAGGTAAAGCAAACCCCTCTCCACCGATTGGTCCAGCATTGGGTCAAAAAGGTGTGAACATTATGGGGTTCTGTAAAGAATTCAACGCGGCAACGCAAGGTATGGAAGTAGGCTTACCATTGCCAGTTGTGATCACCGTTTACAGCGATAAAAGTTTCACTTTTATTCTGAAAACACCACCAGCGTCTTACCTGTTGAAAAAAGCGGCAGGCATTACCAGTGGTTCAGCTGTGCCTAACCGTAACAAAGTAGGTAAGGTAACAATGGCTCAGGTCGAAGAAATTGCGAACACTAAAAAGCCAGACTTAAATGCAAATGATCCTGAAGCGGCGAAGCGTACCATTATGGGTACTGCGCGCAGCATGGGCTTGGTCGTGGAGGGTTAATCAGATGGCAAAGTTGACAAAACGCCAAAAGGCGATGCAAGAAAAAATCACTGCTGGTAAAGTATACAGCATGGAAGAAGCGGTTGAGTTATTAAAGTCTTTCGCTTCGGCTAAGTTTGTGGAAGGCGTTGACGTGGCAGTAAACCTAGGGGTTGATACACGTAAGTCTGACCAAGTGGTTCGTGGTGCGACCGTATTACCTCACGGTACTGGTAAATCAGTGCGTGTGGCTGTGTTCACACAAGGCGCGAATGCTGATGCCGCAAAAGCAGCAGGTGCTGAATTTGTAGGCATGGAAGACTTAGCTGAACAAGTTAAGGGCGGCATGATGGATTTTGACGTGGTGATCGCAAGCCCAGACGCAATGCGCGTTGTTGGTGCATTAGGTACCATTCTTGGTCCTCGTGGTTTGATGCCAAACCCGAAAGTAGGTACAGTAACACCTGACGTGTCAACTGCAGTTAAAAATGCAAAAGCGGGTCAAGTTCGTTTCCGTGCTGACAAAGGTGGTATCGTTCACGCAACCATCGGTAAGGTTTCATTCGAAACTAACGCATTAAAAGAAAACTTACAAGCCTTGTTGTCTGATTTGCAGAAAGCAAAACCAGCCGCAGCAAAAGGTGTGTATATGAAGAGAGTTACCGTATCAACAACACAGGGTGCTGGTCTTGTTGTTGATATGACTGGAGTGTAATCACTGATTTTTTTCAGTGAGTTAAGCACGAGATGGCTCCTTGCCTTGCAAGGTTGCCCATCTCAGACCGCAGGGGTTAAGCAGTGCTTAACTTAATCATCCTGCGTAGAAGGGGAAGAAGCCACCATCTTAATAAGATGGTTTACTCGTTTAGGAGAAATCAATGGCACTAAATCTTGAAGGCAAAAAACAGGTCGTCGAGGAAGTGTCTGCGTTAGCTCAATCTGCTTTGGCTGTGGTTGCTGCGGAATACCGTGGTTTATCAGCGGCACAGATGGATGCACTTCGTGGAGCGGCTCGTGAAGCAAACGTAACTGTTCGTGTTGTTAAAAACACCTTAGCAGTTCGTGCTTTGGCGGGTTCTGCGCATGAAGCGATGGCGGAGACATTAACTGGACCTTTGGTACTGTTGTTCTCAACAGAAGACCATGGTTCGGCGGCAAAAGTTACCAAAGAATTTGCGAAGAAAAATGATAAGTTAAAGGCTAAGTCTTTATCTATCGGTTCTGGCGCACTTGGTGCTGACCGTTTGGATGCAATTGCTGCGTTGCCAAACCGCGATCAAGCAATCGCAATGTTGATGAGCGTAATGAAAGCCCCAGTTGGCAAGTTGGCTCGTACATTGGCGGCTGTTCGCGACGCAAAAGAAGCGGCTTAATTTTACATAAGCTGTATAAGTGGCGTAATTTTTTTACATTCGAAGCATTTTATTCGAAACTCGATACCTGTTTTTAGGAGATTAAAACATGTCTGTTACTAAAGATCAAATTTTAGACGCAGTTGCTAACATGAGCGTTATGGAAATCGTTGAATTGATTTCTGCGATGGAAGAAAAGTTTGGTGTAACTGCTGCGGTTGCTGTTGCTGCTGGTCCAGCGGCGGCGGCTGAAGTTGTTGAAGAGAAAACTGAATTTGACGTAGTATTGTTAGATGCTGGCGCAAACAAAGTCTCTTGTATTAAAGTAGTTCGTGGCTTGACAGGCTTAGGCTTGAAAGAAGCGAAAGACGCTGTTGAAGGTGCTCCAACTGTTGTTAAAGCTGGTGTGTCTAAAGACGACGCTGAAAAAGCTAAGAAAGAGCTCGAAGAAGCAGGTGCTAAGGTCGAAATTAAATAATTTCGATCACCTCAATCGAGCAATAGATGGTGGCTGGATGACTTTTCATGTCTTCCAGCCATTATTTATTACTGGCAAATTTGCCCCGCTGGGTGCGGATAAGACCCAAGGAATTTTCTTTTGCATTGGCTTAACCTCCGAGGTTATCGATGACTTACTCTTTCACAGAGAAAAAACGGATCCGCAAAGATTTTGCAAAGCGTGCATCCGTACTACCCGTACCTTATTTATTAACATTACAAAAAGAGTCTTACCGTGATTTTCTGCAAGCAGACATCGCGATGGACAAGCGCGCGTCGGTAGGACTGCATGCTTCCTTAAAGTCTATTTTCCCGATTAAGGCTGTGTCTGGCGTTGCGGAATTAGACTATGTCAGTTATAAAATCGGTGTTCCCGAGTTTGATGTGCGTGAGTGTAAGCAGAGAGGGGCAACCTTTGCTGCACCATTGCGTGCCAAGCTTCGTTTAGTCTTATTTGATAAAGACTCTCCCGAAAATAACCGTCAAATTAAGTCCGTTAAAGAGCAAGAGGTTTATCTCGGCGATTTGCCACTGATGACCGAAAACGGAACCTTCATTATTAACGGCACTGAGCGTGTAATTGTAAGTCAGTTACATCGTTCACCTGGGGTAATCTTTGACAGCGATAAGGGTAAAACACACTCTTCTGGCAAGGTATTATTTAATGCGCGTATTATTCCGTACCGTGGTTCTTGGTTAGACTTCGAGTTTGATCATCACGATGCCTTGTTTGTTCGTATTGACCGCCGTAGAAAATTGCCTGTAACGGTTTTGTTACGTGCAATGGGTTTCACGAACCAAGAAATGCTGACCTCTTTCTTTGATCGTACGATTGTTAAGCTAACGCAAAACAAAGTATTGTTGCAAGTTGTTGAAACACAACTGAAAGGTGAGACAGCCGCATTTGATATGCTTTTTGGTGATCAGGTGATCATTGAAGCAGGTAAGCAAATCACTGCAAAAACCTTGAGAGACATCAGAAATCAAAATGTTACCGAATTGTCTGTGCCAGAAGAGTTTTTGGTCGGCAAGGTATTGATTGAAGATGTTGTCGATACAGATACAGGTGAAGTGATTGCTTTGGCAAATGACGTGATCACGCCAGAAAAGCTTGATCGCATCAGACTGTGTGGCGATATTGAATTGCCGTTGATTTTTACCAATGCTTTGCATGGTGCTTTTATTTCAGACACGCTACGTTTAGACACAACAAAAACAGCCTTAGATGCTTGGGTTGAAATCTATCGTATGATGCGTCCAGGTGAACCACCAACGCCAGAGTCTTCAGAGCAGTTATTCAACAGCTTGTTCTTCAGCCAAGAGCGTTATGACTTGTCTGACGTTGGTCGTATGAAGTTGAATCGTCGCTTGCATCGTCCAGACAACTCAGGTCTGTTCGTCTTGAGTAATGATGACATTCTCGATGTGATTCGTGAGTTGGTCAATATTCGTAACGGCATGAGTAAGGTCGATGATATTGATACGCTTGCAAACCGTCGTATTCGAGCGGTGGGCGAAATGGCTGAAAACGCATTCCGTATCGGCTTAGTTCGTGTTGAGCGTGCGGTGCGTGAGCGTTTGAATGTTGCTGAGTCTGAAGGCTTAATGCCACAAGATTTGATTAACGCTAAGCCGATTAGCGCGGCAATTAAAGAGTTTTTCGGTTCTAGCCAATTGTCTCAGTTCATGGACCAAGTGAACCCCTTATCAGAAATTACGCATAAGCGTCGTGTTTCTGCCTTAGGTCCAGGTGGTTTAACACGTGAACGTGCAGGTTTCGAGGTGCGTGACGTACATCCAACCCATTATGGTCGTGTTTGTCCGATTGAAACGCCTGAGGGTCCAAACATTGGTTTGATTAACTCCTTGGCGGTTTATGCTCGTACCAATGAGTATGGCTTTATTGAAACGCCTTACCGTCGTATCGTGGATGGTCAGATTACTGACATCGTGGATTATGTATCAGCGATTGATGAAGCGGATTTTGTGATTGCTCAGGCAAACGCCAAAACTGATGCAAATGGTAAGTTGGTTGATGAGTTTGTGCCAGCGCGTTATCAAAATGAAACGATGTTGAAGCAGGTCAGCGATGTTCAGTATATGGATATTTCGCCCAAGCAGATCGTTTCGGTTGCCGCTTCCTTGATTCCTTTCTTGGAGCATGATGATGCGAACCGTGCATTGATGGGTTCAAACATGCAACGTCAGGCGGTTCCAACCCTACGCGCTCAAAAGCCATTGGTAGGAACAGGGATGGAGCGTACCGTAGCGATTGACTCGGGCGTAACCGTAATTGCCCGTCGTGGTGGTGTGGTGGTGTCATCGGACGCTGGACGTATCGTGGTTCGTGTTAACGAATCTGAGATTACCGCAGGCGAAACAGGCGTTGATATTTATAACCTTATCAAGTATATGCGTTCTAACCAAAACACTTGTATCAACCAACGTGTGATCGTTCGCACTGGGGATACTATTGGTGCTGGTGACGTATTGGCTGATGGTCCATCTACAGATTTAGGCGAGTTGGCTTTGGGTCAGAACATGCGTGTTGCCTTCATGCCGTGGAATGGTTACAACTACGAAGATTCAATTTTGATTTCTGAACGTGTCGTGCAAGAAGATCGTTATACGACCATTCATATCGAAGAGCTTTCTTGTTTAGCGCGTGATACCAAGCTAGGGCCAGAGGAAATTTCTGCGGACATTCCTAATGTGGGTGAATCTGCCTTAGGTCTATTAGATGACTGCGGTATTGTCTATGTTGGTGCGAATGTTAAACCCGGTGATATTTTAGTTGGTAAAGTAACGCCTAAGGGTGAAACGCAGTTAACGCCTGAAGAAAAATTATTGCGTGCGATTTTTGGTGAAAAAGCGTCTGACGTTAAAGATACTTCATTACGTGTTCCATCAGGTATTGAAGGTACGGTAATCGACGTGCAAGTGTTTGTGCGCGATGGTGCTGAAAAAGACAAGCGTACCAAAGACATCGAAGACGCTGAATTAAGCGTTGTGCGTAAAGACTTGCAAGATCAGAAAAAGATCATGGCGCAAGATATTCATCGTCGCGCCAAGTCATTGTTGGTTGGTCAGGTTTGTAAAACCAGTCCAAGCAAGGAAATGATCAAGGAAATCATCAGTGAGGCTTTGTTGGCAGAGGTTGAATCCAGCCAATGGTTGTCGATCACGGTAGCAGACGAAGGTGTCAATGTTCAACTAGAAAGCCTTGTGAAGCAGTTGAAGCAACAGCTTCAAGAGTTAGATGAGCGTTTTGAACTTAAACGTAAAAAATTGACGCAAGGCGATGATCTTCCAGCTGGTGTGATCAAAATGGTTAAGGTGTACGTTGCCGTTAAGCGTCGTATTCAACCAGGGGATAAGATGGCGGGTCGTCATGGTAACAAAGGGGTTATCTCGCGCATTTGTCCAATTGAAGACATGCCGTTTGATGAAAATGGTATGCCTGTTGACATCTGTTTGAACCCTCTTGGCGTACCATCACGTATGAACGTTGGTCAAATTTTAGAGACCCATCTAGGTTTAGCCGCTTGGGGCTTAGGTCAACAGATTGATAAGATGCTCAAAGCCGAGCGTAATCTTGTACAAGTGCGTGAGTTCTTGGAAGAAATTTATAACCAGTCAGAAGGTCAACAAGTTGATTTTTCAGCAATGCCAGAAGCAGAGTTGTCTGAATTGGTGGATAACCTACGTGCGGGCGTGCCTTTGGCTTCACCTGTATTTGATGGTGTTTCTGAGCAAGAAATCAAGCGATTGTTACGCCTAGGTGGTGTGCCTGAATCAGGTCAGTTGGTGCTATTTGATGGTCGAACTGGTGAGCGTTTTGATCGTGCCGTAACGGTGGGTTATATGTATGTCTTGAAGTTGAACCATTTGGTTGATGATAAGATGCACGCCCGTTCAACAGGTCCTTATAGTTTGGTCACACAGCAACCATTAGGCGGTAAGGCGCAATTCGGTGGTCAGCGTTTCGGGGAGATGGAGGTGTGGGCATTAGAAGCATATGGTGCCGCTTTCACCTTACAAGAGATGTTAACCGTTAAGTCCGATGACTTGTCAGGTCGTACACAAATGTACAAAAATGTGGTTGATGGTGATGAATATATGAACCCAGGTATGCCAGAATCTTTTAGCGTATTGATGAAAGAAGTACGTGCGCTTGGGATTGATATTGAGTTGGAGCTAGACGAATGAAAGACATCTTAAATCAGATCAAGCGTCAGAACATTGTCAGCGAATTTGATGCCATCCGTGTAGGATTGGCATCACCTGAGCGCATTCGTTCTTGGTCATATGGTGAAGTTAAAAAGCCAGAAACCATTAACTATCGTACGTTCAAACCCGAACGTGATGGTTTGTTCTGCGCCAAAATCTTCGGACCAACCAAAGATTACGAGTGCTTGTGCGGTAAGTATAAGCGCATGAAACATCGTGGTGTGATTTGTGAGAAGTGTGGCGTTGAAGTGACGCAAACCAAGGTTCGTCGTGAACGCATGGGACATATTGAACTTGCCGCACCTGTTGCCCATATTTGGTTTTTGAAGTCATTACCAAGTCGTTTAGGCTTGATCTTAGACATCACGCTGAAAGATATTGAGTCGGTATTGTATTACGAGTCTTACATCGTGGTTCACCCAGGCATGACCCCGTTAGAAAAAGGTCAATTGCTGAGTGTTGAAGAATATGAAGAAGCCTACGAGCAATATCGTGACGAGTTTGATGCGCGTATGGGGGCTGAAGCCATCAAAGGTCTATTAGACAATATGGACTTGTTGGTAGAAGCCACGCGCTTACGTGAAGAGTTGGACAATACCAGCTCTGAAACCAAATCGAAAAAGATTTCTAAGCGTTTGCGCTTGATCGAATCGTTTGTTGAGTCTGGTAACAAACCTGGTTGGATGGTGTTGGAAGTGCTTCCTGTATTACCACCAGAATTGCGTCCATTAGTTCCATTGGATGGTGGTCGTTTTGCAACCTCTGACTTGAATGATTTGTATCGTCGTGTGATTAACCGTAACAACCGTTTGAAGCGTTTGTTGGAGTTGAATGCACCAGACATTATTGTTCGTAACGAGAAACGTATGCTACAAGAGTCTGTTGACTCATTGTTAGATAACGGTCGTCGTGGTCGAGCGGTAACTGGTACCAATAAGCGTCAATTGAAATCACTTGCTGACATGATTAAGGGTAAGCAAGGTCGCTTCCGTCAAAACTTATTGGGTAAGCGCGTTGATTATTCTGGTCGTTCGGTGATCGTGGTTGGTCCTACGCTACGTTTACATCAGTGTGGTTTGCCGAAGAAAATGGCATTGGAGTTATTCAAGCCTTTCATCTTCTCACGTTTACAGAAGCGTGGTTTGACTTCGACCATTAAGGGTGCGAAGAAGATGGTTGAGTTGGAATTGCCAGATGTATGGGATGTGCTTGAAGAAGTGATCCGTGAACATCCAGTGTTACTGAACCGTGCGCCAACCCTTCACCGTTTGGGTATTCAAGCCTTTGAGCCGATTTTGGTTGAGGGTAAAGCGATTAACTTGCATCCGTTGGTGTGTTCTGCGTTTAACGCCGACTTCGACGGTGACCAAATGGCGGTACACGTACCCTTGTCGCTTGAAGCTCAGTTAGAGTGTCGTTCGTTGATGATGTCAACCAACAACCTCTTGTCGCCTGCAAACGGTGATCCCGTGATCGTTCCGTCTCAGGACGTGGTATTGGGCTTGTATTACATGACCCGCGAAAAACTACGTGCGAAAGGCGAAGGGATGATGTTTGCCGATTGGCGAGAAGTTGATCGTGCGTTCTTTAACAAAGCGGTTGAATTACACGCTAAGATTAAGGTTCGTATCCAAGAGCATAAGCGTGATGATCAAGGCGTGCTACAATCAGAGAGCAAGGTTGTTGATACCACTGTTGGACGTGCGCTGTTATACAGTATCATGCCAAAAGGCTTATCATTTGAGTTGATCAACGTCGCCTTAACTAAGAAACGCGTGGCGAAACTCTTAGACGCTTGTTATCGTCAATTAGGTCCAAAAGATACGGTGGTGTTTGCTGACCAGTTGATGTACACAGGTTTCCGTCATTCAACCATGGCTGGTTTATCTTTCTGTTCAGATGACATGCTAATCCCTGTTGAAAAACAAGGTATTCTGGCTGATGCAGAAGAGAAGGTTAAAACCATTCAGAACCAGTATGCTCGTGGCTTGGTAACGGATGGTGAACGCTATAACAAAGTTATTGATATTTGGTCGCATGCCAACGAGTTAGTCACTAAGTCGATGATGGATCAGTTACAGGTTGAACCTGTGAAAGATGCCAACGGCGCGGAAGTATTAGATGATCAAGGTAATGTCGTCAAGCAGGGCTCGTTTAACTCCATTTACATGATGGCGGATTCTGGTGCGCGGGGTTCTGTGGCACAGATGCGTCAGTTGGGTGGTATGCGTGGTTTGATGGCAAAACCAGATGGTTCGATCATTGAAACGCCAATTACCGCTAATTTCCGTGAAGGTTTGAACGTACTACAGTACTTTATTTCAACGCATGGTGCACGTAAAGGTCTTGCTGATACGGCATTAAAAACAGCCAACTCGGGTTACTTGACGCGTCGTTTGGTTGATGTGGCTCAGGACGTTGTTATCGTTCAAGATAATACGGATAAGGCGTTATTGGGTCGTGGTATTACCATGAGTTCTCGTGTTGAGGGTGGTGAAATTGTAGAGTCACTCGGTGATCGCGTATTGGGTCGCTGTGTGGCACAAGATGTATTCAGTCCTGAAACAGGTGAGCTACTCATTGCTGATGGTACCTTGTTGAATGAGCCAGAAGTTAAACTTTTGGACGATCAAGGGATTGATCATTTGCAAGTACACTCCGTCATTACCTGTATGAATCCTTATGGGTTAGAGCGTAAGTGTTATGGTCGTGATTTAGCAACGGGTAAGGTTGTGAACCTTGGTGAAGCTGTGGGGGTTATTGCCGCGCAATCCATCGGTGAGCCAGGTACTCAGTTGACCATGCGTACCTTCCATATTGGTGGTGCGGCATCGAAAGCCGCCGCACAAAGCTCTATTGAGGTGAAGCGTGGTGGTACGATCAAGTTGCACAACGCACGTTTGGTGACCAACTCAGAAAATCAAACTCTCGTGGTTTCTCGTTCAGGCGAGTTGACCGTCCATGATGCACAAGGTCGTGAGCGTGAGCGTTATAAACTGCCTTACGGTTGTAACCTCTTGGTTAAAGATGGAGACACGGCTGAGGCAGGCAAGATGGTTGTGCAGTGGGATCCTCATACTCATCCTATTATTGCTGAAAGCTCAGGTCAAATCGAATTTGCTGATTTCATCATCGGTAAGAGCGTGGAGACTAAAACTGATGAAGTTACGGGTATTTCTAACCTTGTGGTGCGTAATGCCGATTACCGTGAATCCTTGAAGCCGGGGCAAAAACTTTCGGAAGGTGTCAATGAGGATGGTTATACGGTATTGAGTGTTACAGGTCTTGTTGGCGGTGTGGGCAAACCTGCGAGTTCACGTGACTTTATTCCTAAGTTGAATATCCGTGGTGCAGGTAACGAGTTGGTATCACTACCTTTACCGAAAAGTACGGTTGTATTGGTGAAGCACGGTCATGCTATTTCTCAAGGTGATATTCTCGCACGTGTACCGCAAGAAACCTCAAAAACTCGTGATATTACGGGTGGTCTGCCTCGTGTGGCTGACTTGTTTGAGGCGCGTGTACCAAAAGACCCAGCGATCATGGCAGAAATGTCAGGTATTGTGAAATTTGGTAAAGAAACCAAGGGTAAGCATCGTTTGTTGATCAGTAATGATCGTGATGAACAGCAAGAGATCTTAGTACCCAAGTGGCGTCATATTACGGTCTTTGAAGGTGAGCACGTAGATCGTGGTGATACCGTTGTTGACGGCGCACCAAACCCACATGACATTTTGCGTATTCTAGGGGTTGAGGCGGTTGCACGTTATATCATTGAAGAAGTTCAGGCGGTATATCGTTTGCAAGGCGTTAAGATCAACGATAAACACATTGAAGTGATTATTCGTCAAATGTTGCGTAAGGTTGAAATCAAGGATCCAGGTGATTCTCGTTTTGTGAAGGGTGAGCAGGTTGACTTTAACCGTGTGTTAATCGAAAACCAACGCTTAAATGTAGATAACAAATTGGGTATTCATTTTGAGCGTGTGTTGTTGGGTATTACCAAAGCCTCTCTATCAACTGAGTCTTTTGTTTCTGCCGCATCCTTCCAAGAAACGACGCGTGTGCTAACAGAAGCCTCTGTCAGTGGCAAGCGTGATGAATTGGCTGGCTTGAAAGAGAATGTGATTGTAGGTCGTTTAATTCCAGCTGGAACGGGTTTTGCCTATCATAAAGCAAGACGTTCTGGTCAGTATCGTCCTCCAATGCCAAAAGTACCTTCTAGTGCAAGCACGGCGAGTGTGAGCATTAAAGATGAAGCGTTTGAGCAAGATCATGCAGAGTAATCTTTTTGTTATGAATGATATTTCTCTTTTCTCTTGACTTTTTTTCGCCCGGTTATATATAATCGGGCGTTTCTTTTAATACTCTTAACGGAGCCCACTTAAATGGCAACAACCAATCAGCTGGTACGTAAAGGTCGTACTTCGCCGGTTTACAAGTCTAAAGTTCCTGCTTTAGATTCGTGTCCGCAAAAGCGTGGTGTTTGTACTCGTGTATATACTACCACTCCTAAAAAACCTAACTCTGCATTGCGTAAAGTAGCGCGTGTGCGCTTAACCAACAAGATGGAAGTAACTTCTTACATCGGTGGTGAAGGCC
>CAZLOM010000026.1:7613-19621 GCA_964561185.1 uncultured Piscirickettsiaceae bacterium | reverse complement strand
TGTGCTGAGAAATCACCATTTGAAATACGGTCTAGGTTACTGCCAATATCACGCAGTACACCTACCGTTACGTTCATGGTGTCATTGATGCCATTTGAAATTTTGCTAAAGTCGCCCTGATACTTTTTGGTATCAATACGAACATCCAACTCACCCTTACTTGCCGCTACATTCATCATGTTGCTATCATCAATAAGGTTATTCAAGGTAGTACCTAAATTATTGATTGCCGTTTTACTGACTTGGAACGCACCTTGATAATCATTAGTGACTTGGGCTTGGAAATCACCACGCGCTAAACGATCCATTTTATCGTTAACATCCAACAAGGCATCGCGTACACGGAACGCAAAACCATTAATACCATTACCAATGGTTGCAAAATCGCCACGATAAGCACTGGTATTGATTTGAACATTCAAATCCCCACGTGCCGCCGCAGTATTCATCATGTCAGAATCATTGATCAATGCTTTCAACGCTGACTGTAACTCAGATAAAGCACTGGTCATCTCGGCTAAATCTGGATCGGTACTGGTCACACGAGTTGAAAAATCACCATTTGCTAATCCACGCACAAAGCTGGTAAGACTTGCAATAGCATCCATTTTTTGCTGTTGTTCCATAATAGCATTCTCCATTAAATAAACTTGCTGGGTTAACTCTTGAGGCAGATTATCTGCCACCTTATCCTGTTGTTGTGCCATCTCTAATACTTCGGAATAAGCAACCCTATCCGAAATACTACGACGCTTCTCTAATACAAACTGCTTGGCATCTTCCACAATTTTGATAGCATCTTCACGTGTTCTTAGGGTTGAGCCCCGATGACGACAGCCACGCACTGTTGCCATAATTACTCAACTCCCTTCACACGATTCATACTCACCAAAGCTGTCACATACTGTCCTAAATTTTGAATATCTAAAATAAGACCTACTTCACCACTACCCAAGATAGTAGCACCACTAAGCCAACGTTGATTACGGAAATACTTACCTAATGGCTTAATAACCGTCTGAAACTCACCATGTAACTCATCCACTAACAATCCCATCTTGTGCCCTGCATACTGCACCACAACGATATTATCACGACGAGCGTCACCTGTTTCTTCAAACAACTCTTTCACACGTAACAAAGGCAATAAACTACCTCGCAAGTTAATGTAATTATTACCATGCATTTGCGCACGATACTGAGCATTCAACTCCAAACACTCTGTTACCATTTCCAATGGAATCACGTAATAATTCTGACCAACCTTAACCAAGAAGCCATCAATAATGGCTAAAGTTAACGGAAGTCGAATGATAAAGCGCGTACCTTTACCCTTCTCAGAATCAATGCTGATGACACCTCGTAATTCTTCGATATTTCGACGAACCACATCCATGCCCACGCCACGACCTGACAAGTCAGTTACTTCAGCCGCTGTCGAGAATCCTGGTGCAAAAATCAACTTTTGCATGTCTTCTTTTGACAAGTTACTGGTTGAGTCAATAATACCCTTTTCAACCGCTTTGGCAAAAATTTTATCTTGATCTAACCCGCGACCATCATCCGAAATCTCAATGGCAATACTGCCTGCTTCATGATAGGCATTTAACCTAACAACGCCCTCAACGGGCTTGCCAGCGGCACGACGACCCTCTGTTGACTCCAAGCCATGATCCATGGCATTACGAACCATATGAACAAGCGGATCAGCAATTTTTTCTACAACCGTCTTATCAAGCTCAGTATCACCACCAGAAATTTCTAGCTTGACTTCTTTGCCTAACTTTTGTGCAATATCATGTACGATACGTTTGAAACGATTGAATGTTTCACCAATTTGCACCATGCGCACTTTCATCGCGCTTTCTCGAATTTCTTCGAGCATACGAGACACAACAGCAACTGATTCAATCAATCCCGTATCACGCATTTGATTTGCTTGCTGAACAACCGTTGCATTCGCAATAACCATTTCACCGATTTGGTTAATCAAAATGTCAATTTTATCAGCATCCACACGGATGGTTCGCGATTTAGCCAACTGTTTATTGGCATCATCCACACTCAACCCAGCATCAGAAGTATTTTCTACCTGTTTTACTGGACTGATACTGTCTTCTGTTGATGACGCAGCAACAGGCACAGCCACAACCGCTGGCGTAACAACAATCACACAATCACTCTTAATGAAGCTAAATACATCTTCAATTTCTTCTTGCGATTGCTTGCCTTGATACTCAATTTTCCATGAAACATAACAGTTAATCGGATCAATATTCTGCACATCAGGAAGGGTGTCAAGATTGGTTGTGATGCTTAGAATGGTACCCTTAGTCCCCAAAAATTCAATAAAAGAGGCAGGATCCATTCCTTGATGAAACAAGTGCAAATCTGGCTTTAACTCAATAAGCCACGACGAATCGCCATCCGATTTGGTTGCTGTCACTTTTGGCTGATGAACTACCGCCTCTAAATCAGAAGACAAATAGGTTTCTAATTTTGCCTTTAAGCTATCGCCTTTTGCCAACAAGGTCGCTGGAATTGCCGCATCACTACTGTCACGCACCGCAATTTCAACCATTGCTTGCATATGATCTTTTACGGCTAAGAAAATATCAATCAGCTCTGGTGTTAAAGCAATTTTACCTTCTCGTGCATCATCCAATACATTTTCCGCAACGTGGGTAAAGCTAACAATATTGCTAAACCCTAGCAATCCTGAACCGCCCTTAATGGTATGTGCGGCACGAAAAATAGCATCTAAATCTTCGCGATCAACACCTGCATTTTCCTGCGCTGCAAGCAGAGCATCTTCCATGCTGGTCAGCAGCTCATCTGCCTCTTCTCTAAACTCTTTCAGCGTTGCTTCAGTGTGTTGCATGCGCTCCCCCTTCTTTCAAAAGCGTTTGGTACCACTCATCAACACCAAATAAGTTCACAATTCTTTCGATCGCATTTGAAGATGCAACAAAAGACATGGCAACCTTCTGCTCTTGAAGCGATTTATATAATGCGTAAACTGCCTGAAACCCAGCTGTATCAAACTCATTAACGGCAGAAAAATCTAGCTTAACCGCTGTGATACTTGACAATTTCTCACGTACTGAATGTACAAACTGTTCGACATCATAAATCGTAAATGTGGACTCTGGCTTAATGGTACACACACCATCTGTGACTTTAATCATGAGCAGATGACTCCAAATTACAGTAAAACTTACATCAACAATCGCTTAACACCATCAAGCAATTGTTGCTCATTAAATGGCTTAACAATCCAAGCACGTGCACCCAATGCACGACCTTCTTCAATTTTTGTTTTTTGCGACTCAGTGGTCAACATAATAACAGGCATAAAACGACCATATGGTGTTTCCTTCAGCTTGGCTAGAAAAGTTAAGCCATCCATATTCGGCATATTGACATCACAAATAATCAATTTGATATTGTTTTTCTCGCGCTCGCACACTTGCAAAGCCAACAAGCCATCAGCCGCCTCTAAGGTGTTGTAACCAGCGTCTTTCAACACTCTTACGGTTGCACCACGCATGGTAGAAGAGTCATCAACGACCAAAACTGTTTTACTCATAATTTACAAACTCCTAAATTATTAATATCCAAAACACCATACTCAAACCTTACTTAGAAGAACATCATTTCGCCATTGTCCAAAACATGCTCTTCCCCTGCGGTCTCTTCAACCACAAATCCTAATTCTGACAATTTACGACGATATAACTCACGCTCTTCTTGCGTGGTATAGCTACTCATTTCTTGTTTTAATAAGGATTCGATATCCAAATTTTCCCCTGTTTCTAGGCGACAAGCAACATCACGTAAACTTCGCGAAACATGGTCTAAAATCTGCTTCATGCGATCTTGATACTGTAAACTCACCATCACATTACGCACAGCAGATGCCACATCAGACTCTAAGGTAACTAAAGCACCTGCCAGTTGCGAGCCAGCTTTATTCGCATTTTCGACCGAACTCACCAAAGTCTCCATAACGGCATTCACACGCTGAGAATGCTGATCATGCAGTTGCAAGTCATTCTGCATTTGCTGTTGTGTTTTGTCCAGACTGCGATCAAAAATGGTCTTAAAGTCACCAATCACACGACTAATCTCACGCGCCGAAGCACTAATTTCGTGTGCAAACTCTGCCATACGCACAGCAATCACTTTGAAGGCTCTTCCTTCCTCACCACTCGCTCTTGCTGCGGCAACTGCTGCATTAGATGCCAGCAATTGCGTGGTGAAGGTTAACTTGTGCATCACCTGCACAATTTCCTCCACACGGTTAATTTGCTGAACCGCTGTATCGAGTTCTTGAATGGTTTGACGCTTTTCATCAGCACCATTTTGTTGCTCGTCCAATAAAGCATTTAATGTACCACGACTTTCATATACCAAATCAACCAAACGCGTCACACAACGGGTAATGTCAAGATCAGAAGACACCAGCTTAACATCTTCAACAACAGTATCTAAGCGTAAGGCAATTTGGTCTCCTTCTCCCGCTTGATGATCAACCACCTGTGAAATATGCTCACTCCAAAGCTCGATCATAATACCCACATTATGATCCAGATCGCTGGTAGGTAAGTTATCGGCAGATAACGCTTTCACTACAGGAGTCTGCTGTACAAATGCTGCTTGCTGGGTCAACTGAGCCACCTGATCAGTCAACCTATCTTTCTGCTGACGCACCTGATCCAACTCAGCAACAGCCAATTGATATTTCTGCAAGTGATCTTCTGATGCTTTCTGTATCTTATCTATCTGTTCTTGATGCTGAACGGCATGTTGCGCCTGCGCAGCCGTCAAGGTTTGATGTTTAACATACATCTGCCACAAAGCAACCCCTTGAACCAGTAACAAAATACCGCCAAATAACTCAATAATTAACACACTGCTTAACCACACCGTTATATTTTTAACAAAAACTACATTTAACTACAAAAAAACTCAACCAAATTGCTTAATCCATAAAAGCATCTTGTTACAGAATACAATTCTCTGTTTTAACAGCGAACACGCTTAAGATGATAACAAAACTAGAAAATGAGAACAATAGAATCACTATAAAAAAGCCCAACATCTGCCGGGCTCTTTAACTGTTAATGTTCAACACCTAGGGTCAACGCATGGTACGCTGCATCGTCAGGTAACACTAAGACTGACGCTACAATGATAGCCACAGCTACCACCCATGCCCACCATGGGGTTTCTCTCGTATAATTTGGCAACATAACTATTTTACTCCTTAGCCATTAATAAACATTAAAGAAGTATAAGCATTTTTTATGTCAAATTGATTAAATAACAACTAAAACAATTCAATATCATCTTCAACAACAGACGAGTCTGATTTATGCTTGTCTCTTGCTAATCGCAATCGCTCAATCAGTCGTATTTTCAAGTCTGAAATCGCTGCCTCGGCAGAATGCCCTCTTTCAAAAATCAACTCGAACAACTCGTATTCTTCACGCATACTGGCATATTTTGCCATTTTGTTAAAGAAGTTGTCCCAGCTCTGCTGATCGAAGCTACCCTCTTCCGACGAAATAATGTCAATCAATGCCGACAAGCTCTCCGAGACATGATGCAAGCGTTGACTGAGTTTATCATAGAATTGAAAGGCAACAATACTGGCTGATACTTTGTCCGTCAACATTTCAGCCTGAGCGGCTAATACCGCCTTGACTGTCTCAACATCAATATCATCTTCATGCACAATTCGAGTCAGGCGATCAAGTTCTGAGCGCATAAACCCAAAAGAGTCAATTAAGGTATCAATGGAATACTCACCTTCTGTCATAGACAAGTCAATTTGAGCAATTGCCAAATTTAATGTCATGATCGTTTTACGTAATTCTTGCCAATCTAATACTCTTGGTGTTACCGAATCACTCACCTTATCGTTCCTTTTGCTTGCACTGCTTACTGCCTAGACTGAATCAACGAACTATTCCTGTTCGCTCATTTTTTCACTCATCTTCTCCAAGGTGTTAACCAATCCCTCTGTATTGATTTTACCAATGAAGAAATCAGCTCCCAAAACGCGCGCATCACGCTCATTATTTTCAGCTGTCATTGATGAGTGTACTGCGACCACCAACCGTCTAAAGCGTTCATCATTACGAATAAATTTAATCACCGTATGTCCAGAAGCAACAGGCATTTCCAAGTCGGTAATGATCACTGAAATACTTTCAGCATTTGGTAACTTATCCATATAGTCAATCAATTCTTGACCATTTTCGAACACAAGATGCTGTAACTCTAACTGAGTCAAGACATTGGTGAGATACATACGAATTGAGCGTGAATCATCGGCAACCAACAAGGTTTTACCCATTAAGCGGTTTTTCCAAGTGCCAGGCTCTTTAACACGAGGATTAAGCTTCTCAGCTACCTCAGGCAAGCACTCAGACAACAATCCTTCAACGTCAAGAATATAACACAGTTCATCTTGACCATTGTATTTGACCGTTGTTTGGTTAACCACGCGCGTATCACCACCAACCGCCATATTTTCAGCGGGTAGTAATTCATCCCAACTTTTTTCTTCTACGCCATGAATATGGGCAACACGGAAACCAACAATGTTATGTGAAAAGTCAGCGACGATAATAACCGAACGCTCACGCGCCGACTCATCCATAGGAAACCCTAACCATTGTGGCATATCAATCACTGGTAAAAAACTACCACGCAATTGAATCATACCTTCAATGAGTGGATGTGAATTAGGCGACTTAGCCACTGGAAAACGCTGACCTTCAATAACTTCACGTACCTTGAATACGTTGATACCATAAAAAGTAGGGGCATTATTACCAAATGAATGTTGCATCTGGAAAATCATTAAACTCATCTGGTTGTTATGCACCAGATTGGCTGTTTTATCAATCGACTTCATGTCCAACATGATTAAACTCCTTGATATCCCATCATTTTCATGGTTTGCATAACAGATGGTGTTAAATCAGACAAGGTAACACGCCCTTCTTTCAAAAGACGGAAAATAATCTGATACCCTGACATATCCATATCATCCACATCAGACAACAACTGCTTCACATTAGCGTGCGGTGCAGTCACTTTCTGCCAAAAATCGGCAACGCCTGCAATCGCTAACTTACTCACAGTACACGCTCCAAGGTTGCCAATAGTTTTTCTGGTGAAAAAGGCTTAACAATCCAACCTGTTGCACCTGCTTGTTTACCTTTGGCTTTCATTTCATCTGAAGACTCAGTCGTCAAACAAATAATAGGGGTTCCTTTATAAGCAGGCAGAGCACGCAATGCTTTTGTTAGCTCGATACCATTCATATTAGGCATATTGATGTCCGTCAACACAAGATCAAAATGCCCCGCTTTAGCCTTATTAAGACCATCAGCACCATCTTCACCCTCTGTCACATCAAAGCCAGCACTCTTCAAGGTCATAGCAACCATTTGACGCATTGATTTACTATCATCTACCGCAAGAATCTTTTTTGCCATTTTCTATTTCCTTAAATAAGTTCCATTTTATCGACATTAATAAGAATAACCATCATATCGTCCATTGAGACTAACCCTAGCACAAATGCGTCCGTTGGACGACCTTTAGGAGCGGATTGCAACTGATCTATATCGGCAAATTCGGTGTTAGATACAGCATCAACCACGATCCCTATTGTTTTTTCCTTACCATCCACAGTGACACGAATCACGATGGTCACGCCTTCATCAAGATTGATACCAAAATAACGGCGACGCAAGTCAAATACGGGTACAACCGATCCCCGCAGATTCATAACCCCTCGTGTGTAATCTGGTGAGTTAGGAATCGGCGTGCAAGGCTCAAGATCTTTAATCTCCTGCACACGCATGATATCAAATCCATAAACTTCGCCATTCAATAAGAAAGTTAAAATTTGCAATTTATTGCTCATATAACCTTCTTTTTCTTTTTTTGGTTGCTGTGGCTGATTACTCATGTCCATCTCCTACTGCCTGAGCTAATTCAGAAATTTCTAAAATCATCGAAACACGACCATCACCCAAAATGGTTGCACCCGCAACCCCTTGAACCTTACGATAGTTTTGATCCATTGACTTAATAACGACCTGCTGTTGTGTTTCGAGCGCATCAACAAACACACCAAACTGCTTATTACCATGCTCTACCACGACCAATAAGCCTTTCGATAATTCCGATTGACCAACAGGACGACCAAAAAAGCGATTGAGACGCAAAATAGGCAAGTAACGATCACGTAAGCGGAACAACTCCTGTCCAGTCACATACTTGATATTTTCCTCTAATGGCTGAATGGTTTCAACAATTGCCGCTAATGGGAAAATATAGACCTCATCACCGATGGTAGATAACTGACCATCCAGAATCGCCAAGGTTAAGGGTAAACGAATGGTAAATACAGACCCTTTACCTGCCATGGTTTCAACCTCAATCACCCCTCCTAACTCGCGAATGTTACGACGAACCACGTCCATACCCACACCACGACCCGAAATATCGGTGATTTGATCTGCGGTTGAAAACCCCGCATGGAAAATTAAATCAACAGCCTCTTTATCAGAAATGATCTGACCTGGCATCAAAATGCCTGCTTCAAATGCCTTAGCTTTGACTTTTTCTAGGTTGATACCCGCCCCATCATCGGCAATTTTGATGACAATATTACCACCAGAGTGGAAGGCAGATAACTGAATCGTACCCTTACGCCCTTTACCCGAGGCTAAGCGTTTCTCAGGTGTTTCTAAGCCATGATCTGCCGCATTTCGGATAATATGTACCAATGGATCAGTCAACTTCTCTAAAACGGTTTTATCAACTTCCGTTTGCTCACCCGTCAAGACCAATTCAACTTCTTTATTCAATTTCCCAGAAATATCATGCACGATACGAGGCATACGGTTAAAAGCAAAACTAATTGGCATCATACGAATCGACATGACAGACTCCTGCATGGTACGCGTATGACGCTCAATCGCCATCAGTCCTTCCTTCAATTTATCTGCCCATGACATTTCTGCGGCATCCGCTAAAGCACCAAACTGATGAAGCATGGACTGAGCAATCACCATCTCACCAACCAAGTCAACCATTTGGTCAATTTTACTAATTGACACACGAATAGAGCTCTCGACTGCTGATGATTGTTGTGATTGTTGCGCTGGCGCAGCAGAACCCGCTGCAGAACTTGCTGCTGGCTTAGGAGCAACAGGTGCCGCAACGGCAACAGGTTCTGGTGCTGCCGCCACTTCGGCAGGTTTTGCCACTGACTCAGGTGCACTCACAGCAACAGCAGGAGCAGGTTTAGCAACGGCGATTTCATCAATACTGAAAGGACAATCTTCATCTAACCATTCGAAAACATCTTCAATTTGCGCACGCTCAACTTCACCCTTAACATCAACGATAAAGGAAAGATAACATAACTCAGGATCAAATTCTGCTGGAAAACTGGTTTGCGTTTCAACCTGAACGACAACATCTTCAAATCCTGTCAATTCACGAATCAAACGAATCAGATCTACACCACGCGCAAAATAACTGTTAACAGGTTGCAAGGTAATCACAAAATGACTACAGGCACCATCAACAACAGCCTCAGATGCAACAACAACTTCTCCCGCCACAGAATCATCAGAGACTATGGCAACCGAAGGAGAATTATTCGCTAACTCTTTTTTCAGCATTTCTTCCATATCTTGTAGCGACTCCATATCTAGAGCGGCACTACTTTGATAAGCATCGAGAATCGTACGCAAAACATCAACAGACCTGAGTAAAACCTCTCGATTTTGACTGGTTACAGGACGTTTACCCGAACGCATTTCATCCAACATGGTTTCCAGAATATGTGTCAGATTGATCAATTCCGTAAATCCAAAAGTACCTGCCCCACCTTTCATTGAATGTGCGGCACGGAAAATCGTATTGACCACCTCAATATCAGGTTCACCCTCTGGCAAGGTCAACAAGTTTGATTCCATCGCAGACAATCCCTCAAAACTTTCTTCGAGATAGGTCTGACGGAACATTTCCATCATTTGATCGCTCACAATTCCCCCTTTTGCATCTAGGAAAAGCGCATACATAAAAATTTTGTTCAGTTTATGCGATTTAGCATTATTTGAAAACACTTTAGTATGATTTTATCCATAAACCACACAAAGCTTATGCCATTCACAACGCTTTGAGATTAAAAAATCTAAAGCACTACCAACCCTTCAACATGGTTGACCATTTAACACCACACTAGCATATCAAGAACCATAAAAAAATTAACAAATAATTTCAACTGGATAAATTATAAACCAATTTCAACGCTCCACCAAGAGACACGAAGAACCTAACATCAAAAACAAACTGGCATAAAAAATGCTAAATCTTCGAAAACGTTAAGGAGAATAAAGAATGAAAAAACTGACAGCCATCACACTCGCTACCAGTCTATCGGTCGTTTCTTTATCAGGTTGCAATGTCACCAGACAAGACTGGGGCATTGTCGGTGGTGCTGTTGCTGGTGGTTTACTGGCTCCCGTTGTTTTTGGTAACAGTGCTTGGTACACAGTAGTTGGTGGTGCAGCACTTGGTGCATGGACAGGGAGCTATTTTGGGCGAAACCTAGATAACCGAGATCGCTCTCGTGTTGGTTATACCCTCAATAAAGCCCCTGACCATCAACCATATCAGTTTATGCGCACAAGCGACAACAACTCATCTTTAGTGGTCACACCAACCAAAACCTATCGAACCAATCAAAAAACCTGTCGTGATTTTGAAGTTCAAGTTAAAGAACAAGGCATGGTCAGCTACGAAAAAAGTTCCGCTTGTAAACAAGCAGATGGTAACTGGCAAATACGCTCTTAATCTTAACTTAGCTAATTACGAGCAACCATACTAGCACCCTTTTATTACATAGATAACCATAACGATTATCCTCCCTTTCTGCCAACACAATGACCTACCTGAGTAGCCTTCGTGTTGGTGGTTTTTTTATTTCTCTATTTTCTACGCCAAACTTCGTATAAACGCCTCGTATTGCGCCACAACCAACGCATCAGAAAACTGAGTCATGACTCGCTCTCTGCCTGCCAATCCCATCGCTGTCTTTTGCTCAACAGAAAGTCTGGTAAACTGATCAATAGTATCGGCAAGTGCTTGCGCATCTTTAACCTGACACAACAATCCTGTCTGTTCTGCCACCACCAAATCTCGACATCCCGTCACATCGGTAACAATGACAGGCTTACCCATGCTCATGGCTTCTAACACCGTACGCGGTAAACCTTCAGCGTAGGAAGGAAGCACTAAGGCATCACACTGTGCAATATGGTCACGCACATCGTCAGTTTCACCTAAATACTTGATCCATCCCTCTGATTGCCAATGAGCAACAACGTCTGGCGTAATGGCTTGCGGATTTTGCGGATAAAAAGGACCTAATAATTGCAAACACACCGTTGGAAAATGTGACAACGGATCTTGCTCATGATGATTACGAGGATTACTGGCATGATGGTCAATGCTGTTGTCGTGTTTTAATTTCAGTAGATGTCCTGCCTCTGCAAACTCGGCAATGCCCTTGTCATACAACAAACGCGCCACCAACAATAGGCGTAGCACGCCATCTCGATGGGGATTAGGACGTGGTGCAAAATAATCAGTATCTACTCCTTCCCCTGGTAAGAGTTGACTTCGCGCTTTAGGGGCTAGTCCTGTTTGCGTAAACAAATCAAAATCATGCTGATTCAGAAACCAAACACCACGTGCAAACCTTAATGACACACGATACAGATTACGCGCAATCCATGCTTTCAATCCCGTATTGAGAAATGCAAATCCCTGTCCCGTCACGACAGCAAGACTGGCTACACCTGCCAACCTTGCCGCCCAACTACCATAAATCACAGGTTTGATCGTATAGTGAACGACCAATAAGGGTCGATAGTGACGGTAAAGTTTTTGTAACTGCCAAATAA
>CAZLOM010000026.1:0-7513 GCA_964561185.1 uncultured Piscirickettsiaceae bacterium | reverse complement strand
AGACCTAGCTTAAAGAAAGCGGCATTTTCTTGCAACATTCTTGCTTCTTCTGCGAGACTCCCCGCCGACACTGAAATCTCCTGAACCGAACGATCATATTCATCAGTCACTTGATTGATGCCTGAAATGGTTTGATAAACGGAATCTATTTGCCCGCTTTGCATCACAGATGCTTGTGCAATCTGAGCGACCATGGCGGTCACTTCTTTGATGGATTGCGTAATCTCAGTCAACATCATCCCAGACTGATCAGCCAACTGTGTTCCCGCTTGAATGCGAGACACACTATCCAAAATCAAGGTTTTGATGTCTTTTGCCGCATTCGCTGACTTTAAGGCTAAATTACGTACTTCGCCAGCCACTACCGCGAACCCTCTACCATGCTCACCTGCACGTGCCGCCTCAACGGCTGCATTCAGTGCTAATAAATTGGTTTGAAAAGCGATACTATCAATCAGCCCCACAATTTCATTAATTTTCTGACTGGAGACCTGGATTTCTTGCATGGCAAAAATGGTTTTATTCATGACTTCTACACCCGAATCAGCACGTTGTTGTACGGACTGAGCGAGATGCGCCACCTGTTGAGCATGACTGGTATTCTCTTGCACCGAATTGGCAATAATGTTCATGGTGTCATTGGTTTCACGCATGGCGGCACTTTGCATTTTAGATTGTTCAGACAGATGATGTGAACGATACATTAACTCCTTAGAAGTGTCACTCACGATATGAGAAGCCTCTTGGGTTTGGAGCAATACCGAACGCAACCGTGCCGCCGAAGCGTTCATGATTTGTTGTAATTCCTCAAACTGCCCGTGGTAGTCTCCCTTCAATTCATTGGTTAAATCACCATTGGATTGTGCCACCACCACAGATACCACCACTTCCAGCGTCATCGCCAAACGATCCATCGCGCTGTTAATATCATTTTTAATAAAGCTTAAATCTTCATCGAAAGTTTGGGCCGTCACACGCTGACTGAAATTACCATCCTTCATCGCTTCAATGGCTTTAGAAATCTGATCAATTACTTTTGTTTGCTCGGTACGATCTTGCCATTCGATGATATAAGCCTTAATATGCCCCAAATCATCGACAATTTTCTTACTGCGAATCCGCAACACCAGCTGATCCAGTTCAAACTCGAGACAGCCTGTTGAGGCTTTGTCTGATAGTACTTTAATATGATGACTAAAACTCTGAAACACATTAAACTTTTGACCTAACAGCTGATCTGGATTAAAGTCGGGAATGACGGATTGAATTTGCTGTTGGTATCGTTCAAAAAACTCCTGCATACTCTGACTCAATGCCGTAATATGAAACTGTTCATCTAACATGAGTAGATTAGAAGTCACCATTGACATGACAGCACTGTTGAACGCCCCATCGTATTCCGCATCATATCCTTTGGCGATACCCAAAGCCGCATGTAATCGCAATCGTTCAATGGCTAAGGTCCAATCATCATATACGGTGAGTGCGTCTTTTGCTCGACCATTGATAATATCGTCAACCGTTTGCTTCACGCGATCGGGTAATAGATGATGACGTTGCTGATTTGCCAATAACAACCAAAGCGCACCAACGACAGAAACCAACAGGATGCTACCCAATACAGGAGACACCAACCCAAACACTAACACAAATAAAATTGGCGTAATCGCCAAACTTAATGCCAAAATGTTACTGGGCGAACCCCATAAACTGGGTTGGCTGACGTTGGTTTGCGGGTAACTGCCCCCTGCATTAAGGTGCTGATATAAAGCTTCTGCCTGCTCAATTTCTGAGGATGTTGCGGTAAAGCGCACCGAACGATAGGCAATGATTTTACCATCATCAACAACAGGTATGATTTGCAAAGATAACCAATAACCTGACCCATCTCGACGCTTATTTTTAACAATACCAGTCCATGACTGTCCTGCTTGAATCGTGTTCCAAAGATTTTCGAACAATGTTTTAGGTGTATCAGGATGACGGAAAATACTATGCGGTTGCCCAATCAACTCACTGACAGAATAACCCGTATTATGTGCAAAGGCTTTGTTACAACTGACAATAAGCCCTTCTAAATCAGATAAGGTAGAACTCACAAAATTACTGGGTAATTCATCTTCCGAAGCTTCACGCTCCAACACTTCTCTTACCCTTTGCACCAACACGATAGGATCTACAGGCTTAGCCAACCAGTCTACAACGCCTAAAAGATCGGCATCAATATGATCATCTTGGGTAATAGAAAATGCTTCATCCTTACTGACACCCGACAGAAAAATCACAGGCATCTGAGCATACTGAGATAATGAACGTAACTGCTTAGTCAGCATCAATCCATTCATTTCAGGCATCATGACATCGGTTAACAGAAGGTCAAATTTCAGCTCAGACGCTAATAATGCCAAGGCGGCAGAACCACCAGACGCTTCAGTGACCGTAAAGCCTGCCTTTTTTAAGATCGCAACCAATGTCTTGCGAATGGTCAATTCATCATCAACAACCAGCAAATGCTTAGACATATTTTTTTATTAATCCTTAGCTGTGTTATACATTTTATTAACACCACTTATCCCAATCATCTATCCGTAAACAAATCAATCGATCCTTCGACTGGCTTAGATTGTACATGACTGATATAATTCAACTCTTGATCAGAGAGACTTTGCGTGTGCATCGCATTTAAGCGTCTAACCTTCACCCGTCCAGATTGTGGATAATAGACAATTTTACGCGGATACACATCGCCAATATCCTGAGAAACCACCTTAAATCCTTCGGTGTATAGATAGTCGAAAGCAAAACCAATGTTGTACCACCCCACATTGGTCAATTGGCTCATGATACGTCCACCACCAAACAACTTGAACTCTAAACGATTTTTTTGCCCACCCATGCGCAAAATAGCATTGACCAGATTTTCCATGGCATAATTCCCATATCGGTTAGCATCGGCCAATTCACTTCGGACTTGAGAAGCATTTTTATCGACTGGTAACATGAAATGATTGATACCGCCAACCCCTGCCACGGGATCACGGACACAAGCAGAAATGCAAGAACCTAATACCGTCTCAATTTTTTCATTTTCTTTGGTGACATAAAACTCACCTGGTAACACTTTTACGCTATTTAGCCCTTCAACGGGATCAAATACTTTTTGCATGCCCAATAACTCAAAATAATAAAGATAAGTTTAGATAAAGCACTAATCGTGACATATTTACCTAAAATTAACAAGCACTCGTCATTTTTTTACATAATTCAGCATCAAAGATGCGTTTTATGGGACGGTAGTATGTGATAATTTGTCACGTTTTGCTTGGAAGAAAGATCTTAGCAACTGAGTGGATGCTTCAGCCAACACCCCAGAAGAAACCTGACAGCGATGATTTAGCACAGACGATTGTAATAGGTTAAAAACAGAATGTTCCTCCCCTGAGGCTCCTGTACGTGGATCAAGAGCCGCATAAACCACTCGACCAACACGTGCATGCACCATCGCCCCTGCACACATAGGACAAGGCTCCAGCGTAACGTATAATACGGCTTGCAATAACCGATAATTATTAAGTTGTAATCCTGCCATACGCAAGGCTAAGACTTCAGCATGAGCCGTAGGATCATTTAAGGTAATAACGGAATTATATCCATAGCCAACACAAAGACCATCAAGCACAACCAAGGCACCAACAGGCACTTCTCCCTGCGCTTGGGCAATCTGCGCAAGGGTTAGAGCCTGTTGCATCCAAAACTGGTCAATCTCAACAGGATCAACACAGTGTGAAGGAAGCTGAAGAATGAGGTTCGTTACTCCCATTCGATGGTTGCAGGTGGTTTACTAGAAACATCGTAAACCACGCGAGAAATACGTGGAATTTCGTTAATAATACGACCTGAGACTTTTTCCAGCAGTTCGTAAGGCAGATGCGCCCAACGCGCCGTCATGAAGTCGATGGTTTCTACCGCACGTAACGACACCACATAGTCATAACGACGGAAATCACCCACCACACCTACCGACTTCACGGGCAAGAAGACCACAAAGGCTTGCGATACCTTGTCGTACCAGCCACTGTTACGCAATTCTTCAATGAAGATGTGATCTGCCAAACGTAAAATGTCTGCATATTCGCGTGTCACTTCACCAAGAATACGAACCCCTAAACCTGGTCCTGGGAAGGGATGACGATAGACCATGTCGTAAGGCAAACCTAATTCAACGCCGAGCTTGCGCACTTCGTCTTTGAACAGTTCACGCAAGGGCTCAATCAATTGAAATTGCAAATCATCTGGCAAGCCACCGACGTTGTGGTGAGATTTAATGACTTTTGCCTTACCTGATTTCGCGCCAGCAGATTCGATCACATCAGGATAAATCGTGCCTTGTGCCAACCATTTAACGCCTTCAGCCGCCATGGCTCTCGCTTGTTCTTCAAACACACGAATAAATTCACGACCGATGATTTTACGTTTCGCCTCTGGGTCTGATTCTCCTGCTAACGCGCCCATGAACTGCTCAGTGGCATCCACACGAATCACCTTAATCCCCATGTTTTGGGCAAACATCGCCATGACAGCGTCACCCTCTTGATGACGCAATAACCCATGATCGACAAACACACACGTCAGTTGATTACCAATCGCTTTATGCAGTAAGGCGGCAACCACAGACGAATCGACACCGCCAGACAAGCCAAGCATCACCGCATCAGCACCCACCAAGTCACGCACGCGAGCAACTTGGTCGTCAATGATGTGTTTGGTATCCCACAGTTTCGCACAACCACAAATGTCAGCCACAAAGCGTTCTAAGATACGACCACCCTGCTTGCTGTGGGTCACTTCTGGGTGAAACTGAACGCCATAAAAATGACGCGCTTCATCTGCCATACCTGCAATCGGACAGGTATCGGTACTTGCCATCAGCTTAAAGCCTTCAGGCATGGTCGTGACTTGATCGCCGTGACTCATCCACACATCGAGCAGACCAAAGCCTTCAACCGTGCGATGGTCTTCAATGTCTTTCAACAAAGAAGTATGTCCACGCGCTCTCACTTGCGCATGACCATATTCATGCGCGTCGGCAGGTTCAACCGAACCACCCAATTGTTGCGCCATGGTTTGCATGCCATAGCAAATACCTAAAACGGGCACGCCTAACTCGAATACCGCTTGTGGCGCAGTTAAGGTATCTTCCGCATATGCTGATTCAGGACCTCCTGACAAAATGATGCCTTTCGCGCCATAGCGACGAATAAACTCATCATCGACATCACAGGGATGAATTTCGGTAAACACACCGATCTCACGTACCCGACGGGCAATCAACTGAGTGTATTGTGAGCCAAAATCTAAGACCAGAATTTTGTCATCATGTATATTTTGCGACATTGTATTTCCTATTGTATTGTTCTTAGTATTGCTTACCACGCGATTTCTTACACGCGGTAGTTTGGTGCTTCTTTGGTAATCGTCACATCATGAACATGGCTTTCAACAATACCTGCGTTGGTGATGCGCACAAAGAAAGGCTTCTTACGCATTTCATTGATGTCAGCACAGCCCGTATAACCCATACTGGCACGCAAACCACCAGCCATTTGATGTAAAATCGGTGATAAAGGGCCTTTATAGGCCAAACGACCCTCAATACCTTCTGGCACAAGCTTGTCTTCGGCATTGGTTGATTGGAAATAACGATCGGACGAGCCTTGTGTTTGTGCCATCGCGCCAACAGAGCCCATACCACGATAATTTTTATAGGCACGACCTTGATAGTATTCGATTTCCCCTGGGGCTTCGTCCGTACCTGCAAACATCGACCCTAGCATCACACAGTAAGCACCCGCCGCTAAGGCTTTGGCAATATCACCAGAATAGCGAATACCGCCATCAGCAATCAAAGGAATCCCTGTGCCTGCCAAGGCTTTAGCAACATTGGCAACCGCCGTAATTTGTGGTACACCAACACCAGCCACAATGCGTGTGGTACAAATAGAACCAGGACCAATACCCACTTTCACACCATCTGCACCAGCTTCTACCAGTGCCAATGCCGCATCACCCGTGGCAATGTTGCCGCCAATCACCTGCATGTCTGGGTAATACTGCTTAATCCAACGCACGCGATCAATCACCCCTTGCGAGTGACCATGCGCGGTATCAACGATGATGACATCAACACCTGCTTCAATCAATGCCGCCACGCGCTGATCGGTTCCTTCACCAACCCCAACAGCCGCGCCCACGCGTAAGCGACCTTGTTCATCTTTACACGCATTAGGATAGGTACGCGCTTTACGAATGTCTTTAACCGTGATCATGCCCGACAATTTACCCTGAGCATCAACCACCAACACACGCTCAATACGATGATCATGAAGCATATCGAGTACGTGTTCACGACGTGAGCCCTCTGGAACGGTCACTAATCGCTCTTTCGGTGTCATCACGGTTGATACAGGAGCAGAGACATTTTTTTCAAAACGCAAATCACGCCCTGTGACAATCCCTACCAACTCACCATTGTCAACCACTGGCAAACCAGAAATGTCTTTTTCTTTGGTAATGGCTTTTGCTTCAGCAATGGTTGCTGTTGATGGAATGGTGATGGGATCACGAATCACACCACTTTCGTACTTCTTAACCTTAGCAACTTCTGTCGCTTGTTGTTGTACGGTCATGTTCTTATGAATAATCCCGATCCCGCCTTCTTGTGCCAAGGCAATCGCTAAACGAGACTCAGTAACGGTATCCATTGCCGCGGACACAAAAGGCAAATTCAGGGTAATGCTACGGGTCAACTGTGTGCCTAATAACACATCCTTAGGGAGAACTGTTGAGTGTGCAGGAACCAACAAAACATCATCAAAGGTCAGCGCTTCTTCTAAAATTCTCATGATCGTCACCTACTACTATAAAAATGCGTTATACGCCGATTAAAAAAATACAGTGCACACAAAACGCCCTTCTGACTTAAAATGACATCTAGTGCTTGCATCATCTGATGAAGTGCATTATAAAGTCATCTTGTCATTGTGGTAAACTATTTACGCAAGGTCAATGACAAATCTATCAGTAACCAAGAGGAAAACAAGATGAAAAAGACAGTTCGCATGCTCGCAACACTATTGGCAACTGGTGTCGTTATGACAGGTTGTGCCTCGACAGAAACCAAACCAGACACAGGTTCTGGCAATGCGGCTTTCGATGAAATCGTGAAGCCTGCTCTCGAAAAGAATGCCGCTTTAGCTAAAGCTGGCTATGCTTGGACATCAACAGCCATTAGCAATAAGTATGGTAGTGACCAAACAGAAGACGGTAAGGCTTTTAAGGCTTCTGGCTACAAACTTTCTTTGGTTGAGGTTGCGGTTTACGAAGGTGAACAGGCACTCAAGAAAGGCGATCAAGACGCAGCCATGAAAAAAGCTAAGTTAGCCGCTGAGTTGGTTGCTGCGCAAGCGCAACAACAAGAAATCAGCAGCGACTACAAGATGTTGTGGAAGTAATC
>CAZLOM010000025.1:0-19774 GCA_964561185.1 uncultured Piscirickettsiaceae bacterium | reverse complement strand
CCTGCTTGCCATAAACCATGTAACAGATCAAGATTGGCTTGATGGTTTAACCAAGGGGTCAGGCTTTCTGATGTGTGGTCATAATGGGCGCAGAGTTGATTTAATAAATCTTGATCAACATCAGACTCAATAGGCGTGGTTTCACCATTGATGTGTAACAATCGCGGTGTACTGCTGGTGTCTTGTGCCCAGCGACTCATCAGATCGGCTGACAAGCCATCGCCTTGGAGCAAGCGACGCTTAAAGCGGTCGATAGGCAGGCTTCTCTCTGGTGGTAGGCTGAGTAAACTGCCTTGGTGTCCTTGTGGTTCAGTAACAAACTGCCCAAACCAACGGTGCATCATGGCATCATCTTCGAGCATGGCATAGATAGAAGCTTTTGCTTGGGCTACAGCTGAGGATGAAATATCCGCAGGCGCGGTGATGCTTTGCCAACTGGGATCTTGATACCAAGCAACAGGCATAGATTCTCGCGCGGCAAAGTCTGCAAAGTGTTCAAGCATTTCTCTGGCTGACAGTGAGCGATAACCGACAGACCAAGTCATACAATCCGACGAACGACTAATGCCCCAATGCCCAACCTTAGCAGGTAAATAAAGCATATCACCTGCTTCCAGTAAATAGGTTTCCTCAGTATCAAATACGGACATCAAGCGCAATGCCATGTTGGGGATGCAGTTTTCAGGGGTGCAATCTTTGCTGGTCAGTCGCCATTCGCGTAATCCCGCCCCTTGAATCAGGAAAACATCATAATGATCATAATGAGGACCAACACCACCTTCCTCAGGGGCGAAGGAAACCATGACATCATCCAATCGCCAACGCGGAATCGCATCAAAAGCGGTCAACAATTCTGAGGCTTCTGGTAACCAATGATTCACGCCTTGTACCAGCAAAGTCCAATGGGTTTCAGGGGTTGAGGTGAAGTCTTCTTCTGTAAAAGGTCCTCGTGTTAATGCCCAAGGCTCAGTACCGTCTTTTTCAATGACCATGCGACTTTCAACATCTTCTTCCATGGCTAATCCTGCCAATTCTTCTGGGCTGATCCAGTTGGTGAGTAGGTCAGCAGGAAAGGCATTTTTAACCAATAGCGGTTTTTTCTGCCAATAGTTCTGTAAAAAATCATTCCAGTCTAGGTTGTTGATCTGCATGGTGGGTGTCCTGTGTCTGTTGAGGTGTTTGTTTAGTTGTCTGCTTGGATAACCATTTGTACGCGTGTGCCGTGTTTTTTATCGCCAACCGCTTCAAAGGTCTCGGTTTTATTATAGAGAATAATCTGTTCTGCCTTGATTTGATTGCCTTTGTCTGTCGTAATGACGGCATCATCTTTCAGGGTAATGGTGTCCTTTTGCTGATCAAAAATGATTTGCTTTGCCTCGCCATTCACCCATTCTTGTTTTTTTGGCATAAAGTCTTTGAATTTTGCTAACTTGCCTGTGAGGGTTGCCGTTTGTAACTTGTCGTTAGGATGCAAAATCAGCAAAGTGTCACCATGCGCCTCTAATTTGTTTCTGGTCAGCATGACTTTTCCACGATATTCACTTTGTCCCCCTTTGGTTTGGCTCACCAATTCATCTGCTGATACCGTGATGGGATAAGGCTTATTGCTGTCGGATTTGGTACTCGATGTTTTGTGTTTCGTGTCCGTTTCTGCCATGGCATTCATGCTGGCACAGCCTAAGATCATCGACAGCAACAAACCACCGACAAGTCGATGAATCATGCTAGCCTTCGCATCCTTTGTTAAGGGTGAGGGGTTATTCCCATTGTGAGTGGACTTGTTGTGTAAAGTCATACCATCCTTCCTGATAATTACCAACAAATTGATTGGCTGAGGTTGTTTGTTGTCCCGTGGTTAGCGTAACGGCTGAAGGACTGAATAACAGATTGTTTTTGCTGTCAATAATGAGGTTTTCTGTATTGAGTTGGGAAGATTGATTATCTTGTGCCTGTTGCACGATCACCTGATGTGATAAGGAAATAATGTCTTGTGTGAGCAGGGCTTGGTCACTCTGTCCCGTAAAAGCGCGTCCCGAGTGAATGCCTGTAAATTGGAACGGGGCAAGCTGGGTTTGCTGATCACTTTCTGAGTAGGAAAGATGCTCACTATGGCTGATTAAGGCTTGATTGGGTTGACTGCGATCCAAATAGGAGAGTTGGTTATGGGTGGCTTCTAGCCGAAGTTGCGTATAGGTGGGCGTGAATTGGGTGGCATAGTCTATATACGGCAGATAGCCCAACACCGTGGCAATCACAACCCCAATGCTCATAAACACGAGTTTCCACATCATGGTGCAAGATAGTGTGCAATCACAGCGTCGAGTTTATCTTGCGCACTTAAGATCAGATCACACACTTCGCGAGCCGCACCTTCACCGCCCTTGGCTTGCGTCACCCAGTCGGCTCGTTCTTTGACCGCAAAATGGGCATCCTGCACGGCAATCGACACGCCGACGCGGTGCATCACGGGTAAATCCAAGAGGTCATCACCGACATAGCAGACCTGTTGCGCCGACAGATCAAGATCACTGAGCAATTGACGAAAAACAACCAATTTGTCACGGCTGTTTTGGAATAAAAAATTAATACCTAAATCTTTCATGCGTTTGTCAACCAAAGCCGAGTTACGTGCCGTAATAATGGCAACAGGAATCCCCTGTTGTTGCAAAAGTTTCATGCCGTGACCATCTTTCGCATTAAATGCTTTAAACTCATTGCCTTGATTGTCATAATATAATTTACCATCGGTCAGCACACCATCCACATCAAAAATAGCCAATTTGATGGCTTTGAGCTGTGCCAAGAGTGTTGGGGGAAGGTTGGTCAGTAGGTTGGCACTGGTCATATATATGATCTCTTTATAAAGCAACATATCAACAAAAAACAACGGAAATAGGGTCGTCAGTTATGCTGGTCAGTATAGCACACCTTAAGGTGCTTCTTAAGTGTCTGTTTGGTTTCTTTGGCGACGATTAGCCTTTGGTTTCATCCCAATTATGCCCAATACCGACCTCTACAATTAAGGGTACGCTCAGCGGATAAACGCTTTCCATCACGGTTTTAAGGGTTTGACTGACACTGCTGACTTCAGCATCTGGGGCTTCAATCATCAACTCATCATGCACCTGTAAAATCATCTTAGCTTGGCTGTTATTGGCAACTAACCACGCATTGAGATGAAGCATGGCGAGTTTGATAAAATCAGCCGCTGAACCTTGTAAGGGCGCGTTAATTGCTGTGCGTTCAGCATAGCTACGCAGGGCGGCATTGCTTGCCTGAATATCGGGTAGGTAAAGTCGTCTTCCGAGCAGGGTTTCCACAAAGCCTTTTGTTTTTGCCGTAGTTTTGGTTTGATTCATATAGTCGGCAACGCCCGTATAACGGGCAAAATAGCTGTCGATGTAGGATTGCGCTGTTTTGCGTTCTACGCCAAGTTGTTTGGCTAAGCCAAAGGCACTCATGCCATAAATGAGTCCAAAATTAACCGCTTTCGCTGATCGTCTTTGTTCATCTGTCACTTGATCTAAGGCCGTTTCAAACACCTCAGACGCGGTTGCGCGGTGAATGTCTAAGCCTTGTAAAAAAGCCTGCGTTAAGGTCTTATCCTGCGACAAGTGCGCCATGATACGTAACTCAATTTGAGAATAGTCAGCACTGATCAGGCAGTGTCCCTTTTCGGCGATAAAGGCTTTGCGAATGCGTCTTCCCGCCGCATTTTTGATCGGAATGTTTTGTACGTTGGGATCAGAGGAGGAGAGTCTGCCTGTTGCGGTGACGGCTTGATGAAATTGGGAATGCAATCGTCCTGTTTTGCTGTGAATATGGCTAGGTAAGGCATCAAGGTAGGTTGATTTGAGTTTACTGAGTTGACGGTATTCTAAAATAATGGCAGGCAGTTCGTAGGTATCCGCCAATTGTTCGAGCACTTCTTCGTTGGTTGAGGGTTTGCCACCGGGCGTTTTTTGGAGCACGGGTAAGCCCATTTTATCAAACAACAATTGTGCTAATTGTGTGCTGGAAGCAAGATTAAACGCTTCACCTGCCAAGTGGTGAGCGCGGTTCTCCAATTGTTTGATGTCTTCAGCCATGAGTTGGGATTGTTCGAGCAAGGCGGAAGTGTCTATTTTAATGCCTGCACGCTCCATGTCTCCCAGCACGGGGATGAGCGGGCGTTCAATCTGTTGATATAACTGATCGAGCTGATGAAACCGCGTCAACTCTGGTGTTAACTTGTCATAGAGGGCTTGGGTAACAGCAACATCTTCGCACGCATATTCTGTGGCAACGTTCAAAGCAATTTGATCAAAGGTTTTTTGATGTCTGCCTTTTCCCGCGATGTCTTCAAAACTGGTGGTGTTGTAAGCGAGATAGTGACGTGCCAGTTGATCCATGTTGTGTCGTGTTGCACTGGGATTCAGGGTGTAGGAAATGAGCATGGTGTCATCACAGATACCTGCGAGTTGAATGCCATGATTGAGCAGGATGTGACGATCATATTTGAGGTTGTGTCCCAGTTTGGGGAGATCGGGGTTGTTCAATAACGGAGTAATCGCGGCGAGGGCAGGTTCTATCGGCAGTTGGGTTTGAGTGATGTCTAATTGATGTGCCACTGGCGCGTATCCACTGCCCAATGTTGCGGTATGAATGGCAATGCCGACAATTCGGGCATCAAACAAATCTAAGCCTGTGGTTTCTAAGTCAAAACACAAGCGACCTTCTGTTTGTGCTGTGTCTAACCACATCTGCCATCTTGCCATATCGGTAATAGACTGTGACTGAATCACGAGTTTGGGTGGTGTTATTGCTTCATCTGAAAAATCAAGGTCAAAGACGAGACTGCCCTGAGGTTGATCCTCTCTTTCTGCCAACCAACCCTCTTGTAAAAGTTGACGGGTGACACGCTTGAGGTCGAGCGCATCGAGCTGTTTTCTGACTTGTTTGGATTGTACGGGACGATGTCCCAGTTCATGCCACTGCAAGGGAAGCTCGCAATCCCGTTTTGTCGTCACCAATTGCTGTGCTAAGGGAAAGCTAGGCAAGGCTTCACGTATGTTGAGGGCAATTTTAGACTGTTGACCTGTCATGGCTTCGATCACGCCCGTTAAAGTGCCGTGCGTACGCAGTAGTTTTGCCGCGATTTTTTCGCCAATGCCTTTGACCCCCGGAATGTTATCAACCTTATCACCAACGAGCGTTAAATAGTCAACAATCGAGGTGGGAGGAACACCAAATTTGTCTTGCACGGCACTGGGCGTGAGGACTTCATTTTTCATGGTGTTGATGATGCGCACCTGTTCATTGACCAATTGGCACAAATCTTTGTCACCTGTGGCAATCACCACCTCTTGTTTGGCGGCGGATGCTTGTGTCGCCAGTGTGGCAATCACATCATCGGCTTCAACCTCAGGGATCACCAATAAGGGCAATCCCAAGGCTTCGATCAGTTCATGTAGTGGGGCAATTTGCAGACGGAGATCATCAGGCATCGGGTTGCGATTTGCTTTGTATTCTGGATAGAGTTGATGGCGAAAATTTTTCCCTTTGGCATCAAAAATAACCCCAGTCCCCATGGGTTGGTAATCGTGAATCAACCCAAGAATCATCAGCAAGGTTCCTTGAATGGCTCCCACGGGTGCGCCATTGCTGGCACGAAGATTCGGGCTTGCGTGGTAGGCACGATAGAGTAGAGAATTTGCATCAATCAATAAAAGAGGATTTGCCATACCGAATTGCCTAAATAAAATCATTAAGGTCGATATTATGGTCTAGTTTGAGGCTGTTGAGCAACCTTTTGTCCTTGTTAAGCTGTTTTTACCAATTGAGTAAAAGCCTATTTGAGCGTATGATATAGCACATTTCATAATCTTTAGATAACACCCTTTAGATAACACCTTAGGGCAAAAGGAGCAAAGATGGCAAAGGTATTGGTACTTCCTGGTGATGGCATTGGTCCAGAAATTGTTGCGCAAGCGGTGAAAGTGCTTACAGCACTTGAGCGTGATCATGGATTGGCGATTGAACGCTTTGAGGGATTGGTTGGTGGGGCAAGTATTGATGCACACGGCATTCCCTTAACAGATGAGACTTTGGCACAAGCCAAATCCGCTGACGCGGTACTTCTCGGTGCTGTTGGTGGTCCTAAGTGGGATGCGATGGACATGGCGGTTCGTCCTGAAAAAGGCTTGTTAGCCTTGCGTAAAGGGCTAAATCTGTTTGCCAATCTTCGTCCTGCTATTTTATACCCTCAGTTAACCCATGCCAGCACCCTAAAACCAGAAGTGGTTTCAGGCTTGGATTTGTTGATCGTGCGTGAATTAACAGGCGGTATTTACTTTGGTCAACCTCGTGGCGTAAGAACCCTAGAAAATGGTGAGCGTCAAGGTTATAACACCCTTGTTTATAGCGAGTCTGAAATCGAGCGCATTGCTCATGTTGCTTTCCAATCCGCACAAAAGCGTAGCAAGCGTGTTTGCTCAATTGACAAATCAAACGTGTTAGAAACAACCGCATTGTGGAAAGAAGTGGTTACGCGCGTATCGGCAGAATACCCTGATGTTGCCTTGACCCATATGTTGGTGGACAACGCGGCAATGCAGTTGGTGAAATATCCCAAGCAGTTTGATGTGATGTTGGCGGACAATATGTTTGGTGACATTTTGTCGGATGAAGCTTCTATGTTGACAGGCTCTATTGGTATGCTAGCTTCGGCTTCTTTGAATGATCAATCACAAGGAATGTATGAACCCAGTCACGGTTCAGCTCCTGATATTGCTGGGCAAAACATTGCTAACCCACTGGCAACCATTTTATCGGCGGCAATGATGTTGCGTTTCTCGCTGAACTTGCCTGAATTAGCCGATTTGGTTGAACGTGCGGTAGGTCATGTCTTAGATGATGGCTTGCGTACAGGAGATATTTGGACAGAAGGCTGTCAAAAAGTATCTACGAGCGAAATGGGTGATGCTGTTGTGTCTGCTTTGGCAAAGTGCTAGGGCGTAATTAACTCTGTAGAGCCTAGCTTTGTAACTGCTTTGTGAAGTTTCGGACTGATTCTATGATGATAGTTATCTTGATGAATCAATCGGTCATTTCGCACAGATAGAGGAAACTCATCATGCGTGATCAAATTACCATCACTTTAACCGATGTTCATGGCTCGCGACAGTTCAATGTATCGCATTTTTTGCGCTTGTTGACCCTGTGGTTTTTGTTAACGGTCGCCGTGATTGTTCTGATTGGTGGTGGCATTCTGTGGAAGTTAATGGATGAGCGTTCTAAACTCGAATCGCAGATTGAAGACTTATATCATCAGCGTCAAGGCGTTGAAAATGCTTATAAAGAAGAGTTGGATAAACAAAGTCAACTCTATTCTGCTTTAGAAAGTGATAAGGCGGCTTTAGAAAATCAGATGTCGGCTAAAGAGGGTGAGTTGTCCTTTTTGCAAAACTCTTTAACCAAGATAGAAACCACCCTTAAAGACAGTTTGAAGATTCCTGATGCGCTTTCTGAGAAAGATCAAAAAATGTTGGAGTCTTTGTCTCAGGTTGAGTTGGATATGTTGATGCAGCGGATTCCGAGTGGGTTGCCAGCGAGCGTACGTAGTATTTCTGACGGTTATGGTTGGCGAACCCATCCTGTCACAAAGCGTCGTTCTTTTCATGAAGGATTGGACATTGGTGCCGATATTGGTACTAAGGTCTTTAGTACCGCGCAAGGCGTAGTGGAGTATGTTGGTGATTCGGGGGATGGTTATGGGCTTAAAATTATTGTTAACCATGGCTATTCCTTCAAAACCATCTATGCACATCTTAGCAAAGCGTTGGTTTCTAAGGGGCAGGTGGTCGGACGGCGTGACGATATTGCTTTATCGGGTAAGTCTGGATTGGTATCGGGTCCTCATGTGCACTATGAAGTGCATTACATGGGGTCGTCTCTCAATCCTCGACCATTTGCTGACTGGGGCATGAAGAAATTTGATACCGTATTTAAGCAAGTGAGGGAAGTACCATGGGAATCATTCGCAGAGTTAGTCAAACAGGAAAGACATCTCGTTCTAAAACAGTCATTGCAGATGGATGTGTTATCCAAGGAGAATTGAAGTCAGAGGGTGACTTGCACCTTGATGGACGATTAGACGGCATTATTCGTGCCGTGCATTTTTCGATTGGTAATACAGGCGTTTTTCATGGTGATGTTTATGCAACACACGTGACCATTTCAGGTAGAATGGAAGGCAAGATTGCTTGTGATGTGTTGGAGTTGTTGAAAGGCTGTCAGGTGAGTGCCGAAGTACAATGTCAAGATTTGGTCATTGAGAAAGGGGCGAAGTTTGTGGGAACCAGTCATGGCTCTTCTGGAGTCACTTTGGTGGCTGAACAAAACACTTTGCCACAGATCGCACCCACCAGCTTAATGCCACCCACGGATGCGGTTACTGAAAAGCCAACAGAAAAACCAGCAGACTTGCCAAGGCATAAGGCTGGTGGCAACGCGAGTGGTGCCAGTGCTGATAACACGACTAAAGATCAGGCTAAGTAAGTATATGTGATCCCTATCGAGTCGATGGGTAATCTAGGCGAGGCTCAAATGGGTTTTTGCTGTGGATTGCTCATTGGTGGAGTGGTTTTTTGATTTTTATATCGGTTGTTATTGTTGAAGCATTCGATTTGTTAATAACCTTTTTTGTTCGTTTTTAATTAGGGTAAATTCCATGTCTAAAGTGTATGACGTTGCCGTTGTAGGCGCAACAGGTGCGGTTGGTGAAGCGATGATTCGTGTGTTGGAAGAGTTAAATTTTCCTGTTGGTAAACTCTATCCTTTAGCGAGCAGTCGTTCTGCGGGTAAAAAAATCGAATTTCGTGGCAGTTATGTGACCGTTGAGGACTTGGAAACCTTTGATTTTTCTAAAGCGCAGATTGGGTTGTTTTCTCCTGGGGCAAGTGTGTCTGCCGTGTTCGCGCCTAAAGCCGCGGCGGCAGGTTGTATCGTGATTGATAACACCTCACAATTCCGTTACGACGATGATATTCCCTTGGTTGTCCCCGAGGTGAACCCACAAGCCATCGCGCAATACAAAAACCGTGGCATCATTGCTAATCCAAACTGTTCGACCATTCAGATGCTGGTTGCTTTGAAACCCATTCATGATGCGGTGGGCATCACACGTATCAACGTCGCGACCTATCAAGCGGTTTCTGGTGCGGGCAAAGAGGCAATTGAAGAATTATCGGTACAAACGGCTAACCTATTGAACTTTAAGCCTGTCGCCAACGAAGTCTTTGCCAAGCGTATTGCCTTTAATGTGATCCCACAAATTGATGTGTTCATGGAAAACGGCTATACCAAAGAAGAAATGAAAATGGTATGGGAAACCCGTAAGATTTTAGGCGATGACAGCATTATGGTGAATCCAACCGCTGTGCGTGTGCCAGTTTTCTTTGGTCATAGTGAGGCCATTCATATTGAAACCAAAAGCAAAATTACCGCAGAGCAAGCGCGTGATCTGTTAGCCAAAGCAGACGGCATTGTGTTGATGGATGAGCGCGTGGCAGGTGGTTATCCAACCGCAGTGGATGTGGCTGATACTAACCCTGTTTATGTCGGTCGTATTCGTGAAGACATTTCTTGTGCCAATGGCTTAAACCTTTGGGTGGTCGCAGACAATGTGCGTAAAGGTGCGGCAACCAACGCGGTGCAAATCGCGCAGGTGTTAATCCGTGACTATTTAGCCTAATGGGTTTTTGTGCTGAGATGACCAGAATTGCCTTAGGGGTTGAGTATCTCGGATCTGCCTATTGTGGCTGGCAGAGACAAAAGGACTGTTTGGGGGTGCAGGATTATCTTGAGCAGGCCTTAGCCAAGATCGCTTGTGTGCCCATCGAAGTGTCTTGTGCGGGCAGAACGGATAAAAGCGTTCATGCTTTGGGACAGGTGGTGCATTTTGACGCACCTGTGAGCCGTCCCGATTCAGCATGGGTGCATGGGGTCAACAGTCATTTACCCGCAGACATTCGTGTCTCGTGGCAAAGAGGCGTGTCTGATGACTTTCATGCACGCTTCTCAGCCACGGCAAGGCGTTATCGCTATGTGTTGGTCAATCGCAAGGTCAGGTCTGCGGTGTTTCACAACCATCAGGCTTGGTCGTCTTATGCCCTAGACGTGCCAGCCATGCACCAAGCCATGCAGCTGTTGTTGGGTGAGCAGGACTTTAGTTCATTTCGTGCCGCTGAGTGTCAAGCCAAGCATCCCAATCGTTGTGTGATCTCAGCCAGTTGTCAGCAGTTGGGTGATCTGGTCTTTTTTGACATTGAAGCCAATGCGTTTTTACATCATATGGTGCGTAACATTGTCGGAAGTTTGTTGTGGGTGGGGCGTGGTGAAAAGCCAGTCGAGTGGATTGCTGAGTTATTGGCTCAAAAAGACCGTAAACTTGCCGCACCCACCGCTGAACCACAGGGCTTATATCTGACCCATGTTCGCTATCCTGAGCCTTGGTCAGACTTTCCACAGGTTGATATGCAGGGGTTGTGGCAGGGATGATGAGCAGAACACGGGTTAAATTTTGTGGCTTAACGCGTTATGAAGACGTGCAAATGGCTTGTAAGCTAGGGGCAGATGCCATTGGCTTGGTGTTTTATGAGCCTAGCCCACGTGCGGTGACGCTTGATCAAGCAGCAGAAATATTGCGTGATCTTCCGCCTTTTGTGGCATTGACTGCCTTATTTGTCAATCCATCCGCTTCATTCGTGCAAGCAGTGTTAGATCGGCTTCCTGTCAGTCTATTACAATTTCATGGTGATGAAGACAAGGCTTTTTGCGAACACTTTGGTCGCCCTTATATTAAAGCCATTCCGATGAAAGACGACTGCGATGTCTTGGCTGAAATGACAAAATGGGATTCTGCTTTAGGTCTGCTGGTAGATACCTATAAGGCAGGAGTTGCGGGTGGTTCAGGGGAAACCTTTCATTGGGACAGACTGCCATCACCCGAGTTAAGAACGAAACCGCTGATTTTGGCAGGTGGTTTGGATGTAAGTAATATCAAAACAGCCATAGAACAGGTAAAACCTTGGGCGGTTGATGTTTCAGGTGGTATTGAGTTGAGCAAAGGCATTAAAGATCATGCTAAAATGACTCACTTTATCGCTCAAGTCGCCTTAGCAGATCGCACCGAGTGAGCAATTGTTATAACATCGACAAGGATTGATCAGATGATAGACTTCACGCAATACCCAGATCAGCATGGACATTTTGGACAATACGGTGGTATTTTTGCCCCAGAAACGCTAATGGCTCCACTTAGTGAATTGACAGAAGCCTATTTGCGCTATCGTCAAGACCCTGAATTTTTAGCCGAGTTTGAAGAAGACTTAATGAATTACGTCGGTCGCCCAAGTCCCTTGTATCATGCCAAACGCATGAGTGCGGAATTAGGTGGTGCGCAGATTTATCTCAAGCGTGAAGATCTGAATCATACTGGCGCACATAAAATCAACAATACGATTGGTCAAGCATTGCTTGCCAAACGCATGGGCAAAACACGCATCATTGCTGAAACAGGCGCAGGACAACATGGTGTAGCATCGGCAACCGTGGCGGCACGTTTGGGGTTGGAGTGTGTGGTGTATATGGGTGCGGAAGATGTGGCGCGTCAGTCGCCTAATGTAGCACGGATGAAGATGTTAGGCGCGACTGTTGTGCCTGTGACCTCTGGTACCAAAACCTTAAAAGATGCTCTCAATGAAGCCATGCGTGATTGGGTGACGAACGTCGATAATACCTTTTATATCATTGGTACTGCCGCGGGTCCTCATCCCTATCCGATGATGGTGCGCGATTTCCAGTCGGTCATTGGGCGTGAAACCAAGCAACAATCCTTGGCACAGATGGGTAAGCTACCAGACGCAATCGTTGCTTGCGTGGGTGGTGGTTCAAATGCTATTGGCATTTTCTATGACTTTTTGAATGATGCTGGCGTATCGCTTTATGGCGTTGAGGCAGGCGGTGATGGGTTAGATACCTTGCGTCATGCCGCGCCTTTGAATGCAGGTCGTCCGGGGGTTTTGCATGGCAATCGCACCTATTTGATGCAAGACGACAACGGTCAAATCATGGGAACTCACTCCATTTCTGCGGGATTGGATTATCCAGGGGTTGGGCCTGAACATGCCTTCTTAAAAGATCAAGGTCGTGCCAACTATGTTGCCATTACGGATGATGAAGCCATGGATGGCTTTAGAATGCTGACGCGTTTAGAAGGGATTATTCCCGCCTTAGAGTCGAGTCATGCCATTGCTTACGCGGCAAAATTGGCGCCTGAGTTGTCTAAGCATCAAACGATTGTGGTGAATGTGTCAGGTCGTGGTGACAAAGACATGAAGACCATTGCCGCCATCGAAGGTTTTGAATTTTAAGTTAAGGAGTGAGACGATGAATCGTTTAGAAGCCGTTTTTGCAGACACCAAAGCACACAATCGTGCCGCGCTCATTCCTTATATCTGTGCTGGCGATCCAAGTCCTTTATTGACCGTTTCTTTGATGCACGCCTTGGTCGATGCTGGCGCGGACGTGTTAGAATTAGGGGTTCCTTTCTCCGACCCTATGGCGGATGGTCCCGTGATTCAACGTGCAACGGAACGAGCATTGATTCATGGTGTTAGTTTACATCATGTACTAGAAATGGTGATGGACTTCCGCCGTCAGAATCAACATACCCCTGTGGTGTTAATGGGTTATGCCAACCCGATTGAAGCCATGGGCTTAGATCACTTTGCGAAAGCGGTAGCAAGTGCAGGCGTTGATGCGATTTTAACGGTTGATTACCCTGCCGAAGAGGCGCATGCCGTGACCAACGCCCTTAAGGCTGAAGGCGTAGCAAATATTTTCCTCGTTTCTCCTACCACACCTGTGGCGCGTGAGCAGAGCATTTTACAGCAAGCGGGTGGTTTCCTTTATTATGTTTCCCTTCGTGGTGTGACTGGTGCTAAAATGATCGACACTTCTGAGGTTGAGCGTAAGGTATCGGAATTAAAAGCACAAACAGCCTTGCCGATTGGTGTGGGCTTTGGCATACGAGATGCTGATACCGCCCATAAGATGGCGCAATTTGCGGATGCTGTGGTGATTGGCAGTGCCTTGGTGCAAACGATTGAGTCGGTTGTGGCACAGGGTGATGCGGTGATTTTATCGGCAGCGCAGGCGTTTATTCGAGACATTCGCGCGAGTTTAGCGCGTCAGTGATCATATAAAATCGTCGGATCGTAGATTCATCAGAATGGGGATGAGCAAATGGCAAACTGGTTAGAAAGATTAGAAAATTTATTGCCTGCGGGCATTCGTCGTAACATTGAAAAAGGGTCATCGGTTCCTGAGGGCTTATGGGTAAAATGCCCGAATATGGAAGCCCCTGTCTATCGTTCAGAAATCGAACGTAACTGCCATGTGTGCCCAAATGGTGCTCATTTGCGTGTTGGTGCGCGTCGTCGTTTAGACATCTTTTTAGACGCTCAGTCAGGGGTTGATGTGGGCGCGGAAGTTACGCCTGTTGATGCACTAAAGTTCAAAGATCAAAAACGCTATAAGGATCGTTTGCAAGAGGCACAAGCCAAAACCAATGAGAAAGATGCCTTAATCGTGCAAAAAGGAACCTTGCATGGTTTGCCTGTGGTGGTTGCCGCGTTTGAGTTTGATTTCATGGGGGGCTCAATGGGTGCCGTGGTTGGTGAGCGATTTGTGCGCGGGGTGAATGAAGCCATTGCAACCGATTCAGCCTTTATTTGTTTCTCAGCGAGTGGTGGTGCTCGTATGCAGGAAGCCTTGTTTTCCTTAATGCAGATGGCTAAAACTTCTGCCGCCTTAGGGCGTTTGCGTGCTAAAGGCTTGCCCTATATTTCTGTATTGACTGACCCAACCATGGGCGGTGTGTCTGCTTCTTTTGCCATGTTAGGCGATTTGAACATTGCAGAACCCAATGCACTGATTGGCTTTGCTGGTCCTCGCGTCATTGAGCAAACGGTACGTGAAAAATTGCCAGCAGGTTTCCAACGCAGTGAATTTTTGCAAGAGCATGGTGCGATTGATGCCATCATTGATCGTCGAGAGATGCGTGATAAGCTTGCCGCGCAATTGTCCATTTTGATGAAGCGTTCAGCGCCTCTAGCCGCGTGATACAATGCTATCAGACACAATGCTACGCGACACCTTATGCTTGACCCCAAAAAATAGTTTGACTGAGTGGTTAGCCTACCAAGAGAGCTTGCATCCAACAGCGATGGACTTTAGTTTAGAGCGGATTAAGGCAGTGGCGTGGCGTATGGAGTTGATGCGACCCAAGTCAAAGGTCGTTACCGTTGCTGGCACTAATGGTAAAGGGTCGTCAACCGCCATGTTGTCTGCCATTTACACACAGGCAGGTTATAAAACAGGTTGGTATTCGTCACCGCATATTTGGTGTTATAACGAGCGTATTCGTATTGATAATCAACCTGTTTCTGATGATCTGCTGGTTCGAGCCTTTAGTGCCATTGATCTTGCGCGAGGTTATATTTCACTCACCTTGTTTGAGTGGGGCGTATTGGCGGCCTTATGGTTGTTTAATCGGGCAGGCTGTGAGGTGGTGATTTTGGAAGTTGGCTTGGGTGGTCGCCTCGATGCGGTGAACATCATTGATGCCGATGCTTCCTTAATTACCGCCATTGATATTGACCATATCGCTTATCTTGGCAATGATCGTGACACCATTGCACGAGAAAAAGCAGGTATCATGCGTCAACATAAGCCTTGCATGGTTTCTGACCCCAATCCACCAGCTTCCTTGTTACAGCATGCCCAGCAAAAGCAGGTCTCTTCCTTGCTGTTGTTGGGTAGGGATTATCAGTATCAGCGACTGTCTCAAGATACATGGCAATGGTCGGATGGTGATACACAAATCACGCTTGCCAATCCTATTTTGCAAGGCGACTTTCAGTTTAACAATGCCGCTGGTGTGGTGGCAGTCGTACAGGCATTACAATCAGAATTGCCCGTTTCGCCAGAGCAGATGTCCTTGGGCTTAACCAAAACGACCCTATTGGGTCGATTACAACAGGTGATGCACGAAGGTCATGCTTGGTTACTGGATATTGCCCATAATCCACAATCTATCCGTTCTTTGGTGACTTATCTCGAGCCAGAAAAAAGACCCATTCACTTGGTGTTTAGCGCATTGGGCGATAAAGACATTGCCCAAATGCTGGCGCTGTTGAAGGAAGTTGTGGATGCTTGGTGGATCGCGCCTTTAGACGCGCCTAGAGCCGCTAGTTTGTCACAACTCCAGTCCGCTACTGAGCTGGCGGGGTTAGCACAGGTCACTTGGTGTGATACAATAGCCGACGCTTGTTTGTCAGCTGAGTTGTCAGCGAAGCAAGAAGAGGTGTTATTCGTTGCTTGTGGGTCTTTTTTAACCGTAGAGCAAGTTGGACGTTGGCTAGGAGCAGATTGTGACCAACTCGTATGAGTTACCGCCTTATCCCGATCACGCTACCTTTCGCATGATTGGTGCTGTATTTTGGTTGGGATTATTGGTAATTATTATTCCGCAATGGTTTGTGAATCCCGTTGACTTTACGCCCGAAGGGGCCATGATGAAGCCAAAACCAGAAGCGATTGTTGCTAGCGAGACTGCCGCGCAGGCGTTGGTTGCTGATGCAACCCTGCTCAAAGGGGATGAGGCGGAAGCCAAGTCAGAGCTTTATATTGAAACCCCTTTGACCATCAAAGCACCCACGCCCGATCCTGCTAAGGTCAGTGCCTTGCATCAACAAGTGCAACTCAAAGAAGCCCAAGCAGACAAAACGGGCAAGTTGGTGGTGGATCATAACAAAGAATCGGTTCGTATTACCGCCGCCTTAGCACCGCCAAGCGTTGCAAAGGATGGTAAATACTGGGTTCAGGTTGCCAGCTATACCGTTGAGGCAAATGCTTTGAAATATCAGGAAATGTTTAAGAAGGGCGGATTTCCTGGCAAAATAAACACCTTTATCGGTAAAGAGGGGCGAACACATTATCAAATTCGCGTCGGTCCCTACGCAGATGAGGGAACAGCGCAGATGGCGAAAAAAATTGTTGATGAAAAATTTAGAACCAACGCGATGGTTTTGTTACGCTAATGATGGCTAACAAGATCAATCATTATTTTAATGCGACGAGCCGCTTCTCCCTTATGCGGTAAATACTGAAAAATCTTTTGTGATTCCTGTGCTAATCAGGGATAATACCTCCACTTTTCCTTAACCTTTGATAACTGGATTGAGACTTGCTTTATGTGCGGAATTATTGGTCTGCTGTCGGCAGATGGGGATAATGTGAATCAAAGCCTATATGATGGCTTAACCGTGTTACAACATCGTGGACAAGATGCGGCAGGGATTGTGACCTTGCATCGTGATCGCTTTTATCAGCGCAAAGACAATGGCATGGTGCGCGATGTCTTTCGTACCCGTCATATGCGTGACCTGCATGGTGCTATGGGGATTGGTCATGTACGTTATCCAACGGCGGGTAGTGCATCCAGTGCTGAAGCTCAACCTTTTTATGTCAACTCGCCATATGGCATCGTGATGGCGCACAATGGTAATTTAACCAATACGGAAGCACTTGCCAAAGAAATTTATAAACAAGATTTGCGCCACCTGAACACCAATTCAGACTCGGAAGTCTTGTTAAATGTCTTTGCACATGAGCTGATGGTGCAGGGTAAAGAAAAAATTACCCCTGATGATGTCTTTGCCGCCATTACCCAAGTGCATGAGCGTTGCCGCGGTGGTTATGCGGCGATTGGCTTGGTTGCAGGGTTTGGTATGGTTGCTTTTCGCGATCCTTACGGGTTACGCCCCGTGGTGATTGGTGAGCGTAACGCCAAGCAAGGCAAGGATTACATTGTTGCTTCTGAAACCGTGGCGGTCGATGTGCTAGAGTTCAAGGTCGTACGTGATCTTGCCCCTGGAGAAGCCGTGGTGATTACCCTTGAAGGAGAACTCTTCACCCGTCAATGCGCTCAGAAGCCTGTGTTAGCACCTTGTATTTTTGAACATGTTTATTTGGCGCGTCCAGATTCGGTGATTGATAACGTATCTGTTTACGAATCTCGTTTGAAAATGGGTGAAAAACTCGCGGAAAAGATTTTACGTGTCAATCCAGACCATCAAATTGACGTGGTCATCCCCATTCCCGATACCAGCCGTACCGCGGCAGTACAAATGGCACAAACCCTGAATGTTGCTTACCGTGAAGGTTTCATCAAAAACCGTTATATCGGTCGCACCTTCATTATGCCCGGTCAAAGTCAGCGTAAAAAATCGGTGCGTCAAAAGCTGAATGCCATTGGGCGTGAGTTTGAAGGTAAGCATGTCCTGTTGGTAGATGACTCTATTGTTCGTGGCACCACCTCAGCGCAAATCGTGCAGATGGCGCGTGATTCAGGTGCGAAGCGAGTGTCTTTTGCTTCGGCATCGCCACCTGTACGCTATCCCTACGTTTATGGTATTGATATGCCAGCGGCGACAGAATTGGTTGCCAGCGGAAAAACGGTTGAAGAGGTCTGTCAGGTTATCGGTGCTGATTGGCTGGTATATCAAGACCTTGATGACCTAGTCGCCGCCGTGGTAGAGTCGGGTAATGGACCTAAGCATTTCGATACCTCATGCTTTAGTGGGGTTTATGTGACAGGTGATGTGTCAAGTGATTATCTTGCAGGATTGGCGGCTGGACGCAATGACTCTGCTAAGGGTGACTTGATAGAGCCAAGCGCGGTAGGCTTACACAATGTCGAGTAGGCTTGGGCATGAGGAATGGCAAGATGAAACCCTTGCCATTCGCTATGGCTATCACCCTTCATTCGAGGGTGAACACAGTGAAGGCTTGTTTTTAACCTCCAGTTTTGTCTATGCCTCAGCAGAGCAGGCGGCGGCACGTTTTTCAGGAGAAGAAGCAGGTAATATTTATTCGCGCTTCACCAACCCAACGGTTGCCTTGTTTGAAAAGCGTATGGCGGCACTTGAGGGTGGCGAAATGGCGGTAGCAACCGCTTCGGGTATGTCGGCGATTTTAAGTACCTGTTTAGGCTTGCTGAACGCAGGTGATCATCTCGTTTGTTCGCGTAGTGTGTTTGGTGCAACGCAGGTGTTGTTTGCCAAGCATCTGAGCCGTTTTGGCATTGAAACCACCTTTGTCACCCTAACGGATATGAAAGATTGGCAGTCAGCCATTCGCCAGAATACCAAAATGCTCTTCTTGGAAACCCCCTCAAATCCCCTGATGGAAGTTGGTGATATTGCAGGCTTGTCTGCGTTGGCACACTCAGCAGGGGCGTTATTGGTGGTTGATAACTGTTTAATGACCCCTGTTCTGCAAAAACCCTTATTACTCGGTGCTGATGTGGTGATTCACTCGGCAACCAAATTCATTGATGGTCAAGGACGCGCCCTTGGTGGTGTGGTGGTGGGTGCCAAGTCAATGATGGACGCTGTTTATGGTTTTTTGCGTACCGCTGGACCAAGCATGAGTGCGTTTAATGCGTGGTTGTTCATTAAGGGATTAGAAACCCTATCCTTGCGGATGATGGCACAAAGCGAACGCGCCCAGCAGTTAGCCCATTGGCTATCACAACAGGCTTCAGTTGAAGCGGTTTTCTATACGGGATTGGCAGACCACCCACAAGCACATTTGATTCAGCAACAACAACAATCAGGTGGTGCAGTCTTGTCTTTTCGCGTGAAGGGCGGACGCAAAGAGGCGTGGCAAGTGGTCGATGCGGTACAAATGATTTCTCGTTCTGCCAATTTGGGCGACACCAAAACCATCATTACCCATCCTGCCAGCACGACCCATGCGCGAGTGCCCGAGTCGGAACGCTTATCAGCTGGGGTAACTGAAAACTTATTACGCATTTCTGTGGGGCTTGAGTCGATGGATGACTTGTATCGAGATTTAGCAAGAGGCTTATAACAGATGGCAAACATTTTAGAAACGATTATGGCGCGGAAAGCCGTTGAGGTTGTTGAAGCGCAATCGCAAATTTCGTTAGATGAGATCAAGGCATTGGCACAACAGATGCCACCCGCCAAACCCTTTGCTGACGTATTACTGGCGAAGGCAAAAGCGAAACAGTCAGCGGTCATTGCCGAAATTAAAAAAGCATCCCCTTCGCAAGGCGTGATTCGTGAAGACTTTGATCCTGTAGCCATTGCCAAAAGCTATCAGGAAAATGGCGCGACCTGTTTGTCCATTTTGACTGATGTTGATTTTTTTCAAGGCAGTTTAGCCTACTTGAAAGCCGTCAGATCGGCGGTTGATTTGCCGATCATACGCAAAGATTTTATGCTAAGTCCTTATCAGGTTTACGAAGCGCGTTCCGCTGGTGCCGATGCCATTTTGCTGATTGTTGCCGCCCTAGATGACCAAGTCTTGGCTGAACTCTATCACTTGGCTGTTTCATTAGGCATGAGTGTGTTGGTGGAAGTGCATGATCAAGAAGAATTAACGCGAGCCTTGCGTTTGCCCCTTGCGATGGTGGGCATTAACAATCGCAACCTCAAAACCTTTGAGGTGAGTTTGCAGACCACGCTGGATATGTTAGATCAAATTCCTGATGGTGTGGTGGTGGTCACTGAAAGTGGCATCAGCAAAGCTGAAGATGTGCAACTCATGCACCAGCATGATGTTTATGCCTTTTTAGTCGGTGAGCGTTTTATGCGAGCAGAAGACCCAGGTGTCGCCTTGCGTGCGTTGTTTGGTTGAT
>CAZLOM010000024.1:11900-20117 GCA_964561185.1 uncultured Piscirickettsiaceae bacterium | reverse complement strand
CTGAACCTGAAACCGACATCACTGAACCTGAAGAAGCCACACCGCCGCCTCAAACCCCCTTCCCCTCATCATCCGTGGTACACGACTTATCATGGAAAGAGATTCGCAATACCATCATGACCATGAATCTTGCGGTAGCGCAAATTGATCTTTCTATGAATGAAGGTGAGTTTTCAGTCGAGACACTGATTGATAGCTTCAACTTTATGAACAGTGAAATTGATCGCATCAACACCCAACTACAAAAAGACGAAATAGACCTTGATGGGGTCAGAAGAACACTCACAGAACAAAGTGTCAATTTAACAGAAAAAGCTGACGCAAGCATTGTTGCTTTCCAGTTTTATGATAAACTTAGCCAACGCTTACACCATGTTTCACAAAGTCTGTCTGCATTAACCGATATTATCTCTTGCGGTGATTGTGTGCTTGACGAAGCAAACTGGGAAAAGTTTATGGATCGCATGTCTAAATATGCCTGTATGCGTGAAGAATCTGAGTTGTTTGAACTCATTTTTGAGCGTGGCTACTCAGCCAATACGGCTGTGGGCATGATCAAAGAAATTTTATCAAATCGTATGCAAGAAGCTCGCGAAAAACACAAAAACGATGCACCTAACTTTGAAGATGACATCGAGCTGTTTTAAGCATTGATCACGCTTGTTGTTATTCGCTTGTTATACTGAGAACAGCCTTGGGTATTGCCATGTCAAAGTCTATTATTTACGAAGCGGTTAACGAAACCTTACATCATTACTTTGCTACTCTGCATGGTGAAACGCCTCATCAGCTTCATGAGATTATTACCAAAGAAGTAGAATATGCTTTACTCGACTTCGTCATGACGCGAACAGGGCACAATCAAAGCATGGCGGCAAAATGGTTAGGCATTAACCGTAATACGCTCCGTAAAAAAATAGAACTTTATCAATTACATCCTAACACACCCTAATGAACCAATCTGTCATTAAATGAAATACCTTTCTAGTGGAGAAGCCCCATCATGATGAAACCCGTCCGCCGCGCCTTGTTAAGTGTCTCTGACAAAACAGGATTAATTGACTTTGCTCGCAACCTACACAGCATGGGTGTGGAGTTGCTATCAACGGGTGGCACTTACAAAGCCATTGGCGAAGCTGGTATTCCTGTGATAGAAGTATCACAATATACAGGCTTTCCTGAAATGATGGACGGACGTGTCAAAACCCTACACCCCAAAGTTCATGGTGGGTTACTGGGTCGTCGCGGTACTGATGATGCGATTATGACAGAACACGGCATTAAACCCATTGATCTTTTAGTGGTCAATCTTTACCCCTTTGAAGCAACGGTTGCTAAGGCAAATTGTAGCTTGGAAGATGCGATTGAAAACATTGATATTGGTGGTCCAGCCATGTTACGCGCCGCCGCCAAAAACCATGCTGACGTAGCGGTTATTACCGACATTAACGACTATGGTCGTATTCTATCAGAATTAACCGCCAATGCAGGACAGCTTAGTCATGCAACACGTTTTGATCTTGCCATAAAAACCTACGAAACAACTTCTCGCTATGATGCCGCTATCGCCAACTATTTTGGGGCGCGACTCGGTGAAGGCACTTTTGAACAGCCTATCGACTTCCCTCGCACCTTCTCTACGCAATTGGTAAAAGCACAAGAGTTGCGCTACGGTGAGAATCCACATCAAAAAGCGGCTTTTTATGTTGAACGCAACGCTAAAGAGGCCTCTATCGCAACGGCGCATCAATTGCAAGGAAAGGAACTGTCATACAACAATATCGCGGATACAGATGCCGCGCTTGAGTGTGTAAAATCCTTTGTAAAACCTGCCTGTGTGATTGTCAAACATGCCAACCCTTGCGGTGTAGCGGTTAGCCTAGACGGCATTGCCACCGCTTACGATCTTGCTTATGCAACCGATCCAGAGTCTGCTTTTGGTGGCATTATTGCCTTTAACCGCCATCTTGATGCAGTAACCATGGAAAAAATCATCAGCCGTCAATTTGTTGAGGTCATTATTGCACCTAGCGTTGATGATAAAGCCCTTGCTGTCTCTGCCAGTAAACCAAACGTGCGCGTCTTAACCTGTGGTGAACTGCCGACACCTAATGCTCGTACGCCCTTCCTAGATTACAAGCGTGTTAATGGTGGTTTGTTGGTGCAATCTGCGGACATGGGCATGATTGATGTGCCTGACTTAAAAGTCGTGACACAACGTGTACCCACAGAAGCTGAAATGCACGACCTTATTTTTGCATGGAAAGTGGCGAAATACGTCAAGTCTAATGCCATTATTTACGCGAAAAATCGTCAGACCATCGGCGTTGGTGCTGGTCAGATGAGCCGTGTAAACTCAGCGCGTATTGCCGCCATTAAAGCGGAACACGCTGGGCTAGAGGTCAAAGGATCGGTGATGGCTTCTGATGCTTTCTTCCCATTCCGTGATGGCATTGATAATGCAGGCAAAGTCGGTATTAGTTGCATCATTCAACCAGGTGGTTCTATGCGTGATCAAGAAGTTATTGATGCGGCAAATGAGCATGGCATGGCAATGGTCTTCACTGGCATGCGTCATTTCCGTCACTAAGTCAGCAAAGCATATACACAAGGACTCACTATTATGAGCATGGCAAGTCGTGTCAGACGTATTCATTTGGTTGGCATTGGTGGCTCTGGCATGGCAGGTATTGCGGAGGTGTTATTAACCATGGGATTTGAGGTCTCAGGTTCTGACGCGAAAGCCACCGCGGTGACGGAGCGATTGGCAAAGCTAGGATCGCACATTGCCATTGGTCATGATGCAAGTCTGGTCGCTGATGCTGATGTGGTGGTTGCCTCAACAGCCATCCCTGCTGATAATGTTGAATTGGTTGCCGCCAGATCAGCAAGAGTTCCTGTCATTCCACGTGCAGAAATGCTCGCGGAGATGATGCGTGGACGGTTTGGTATTGCCATTGCAGGCACACACGGTAAAACGACAACCACAAGTCTTGTTGCCAGCACCCTAGGCGAGGCAGGATTAGACCCCACTTATGTCATTGGCGGTAAGCTCAATCGTACGGGCTCACATGCTTGTTTGGGCGATAGTCAATATCTGGTTGCTGAAGCAGACGAGTCGGATGCTTCTTTCCTATATCTTAAGCCCATGATGGCGGTCGTCACCAATATCGACGCTGATCATATGGAAACCTACGGTGGTAGTTTTGAGCGTCTGCTTGAGACCTTCTCAGAATTTCTTCATCACCTTCCCTTCTATGGTCTTGCCATTGTGTGTATTGATGATGCAGGCGTGCAACAACTTTTGCCTAAGATCACACGCCCCATTTTGCGTTATGGGTTATCGGTTGAAGCGGATATTTATGCGAAGGATATTGTTTTTGATGGTCTGTCGTCTCGCTTTACCGTCGTGGCTCAGGGATACGAACCCTTTTCGGTTCGCCTCAACATTCCTGGTGAGCACAATGTCCGTAATGCCCTAGCAACCATTGCGGTTGCTTTAGAGCTGGATGTTGAGATCAAAGACATACAAACGGCCATGACGACTTTTGCAGGGGTTGGCAGACGATTCCAAGTTTATGCGAATGTCAGTCATTTCGGTAAACAGGTGACGCTGGTCGATGATTATGGTCATCACCCAACAGAATTATCAGCCGTATTAAAAACGGCACGTCAAGCATTTGTCAATAAGCGTCTGGTCAGCCTCTTCCAGCCACACCGTTATACGCGTACACGCGATCTGTTGGATGATTTCGCCACGGCGTTAATGTTGGCGGATGTCGTGATTTTACTGCCTGTTTACTCAGCGGGTGAAAAACCCATTGCAGGCGCAGACAGCAAAGCCCTCATTCAAGCCATGCGCCTGCGTGGATTTGCCAATGTTATTTTGGCAGATCATCGCGCCAAGTTAGAAGAACTGCTTCCCAATCTGTTGCAAGAAGATGATGTTCTCCTCACCATGGGTGCAGGTGATATTGGACAGATCAGTAAAGCGTGGCGAGGAAATTAACCAAAATGCTTGAGCGGATGACTATTGTCGTAACAGGAAACCAAGGATGCAAGTGGAAAACTTGTCAAAATCAATCGGTTTCGTTAAATAGTCATCCATTCCCAATTGCTTTGCTTTATCAATATCTTGTTGCAAGCCATTAGCGGATAAGCCAACCACAATTTGATGCTTACCTGTGATACGCTCTTCTTCACGAATCTCAATAATGGTGGTATAACCATCTTTAATCGGCATTTGAATGTCCAACAAAATCAAATCATAGTTTGTCGATTGTCTTAACTCCATCGCTTCTTGACCATGATTCGCAATATCAGGTGTGATGCCCATTTTTTGTAACAGTCTAACCGCAATCATTTGATTAATTTTATTGTCTTCAACCAACAATACTTTTTTCTGTTGCAGGGTAAGGCTATTATTTTGCTCATTATTCTGTTCACTATCTAAAGCTTGCGGTATCACTTGCTGAACAACTTGCTGACGCTCTTGTTGTAAGACAAATTGAGCGGTAGTTTGCGTGCTTCCTTCGGTTAAAGGCAAGGTAAAGGATACTTTGGTACCTAAACCTAGCTGACTTTCTAAGTTAATCTGACCACCCATATGTTCAATCAACTCTTTAGAAAGCAACAAACCTAAACCTGTACCACCGTATTGGCGAGCCGTACCCTCATCCGCTTGTGAAAAGGGTTTGAACAGCTTTTTCTGCACTTCTGCCGAAATACCAACCCCTGTGTCGGTCACTTCAAACACAAGCGCATCAGAGGTTTGCAAAATGCTGATCGTTACCTTTCCTTGCTCGGTAAACTTAATCGCATTACTGAGTAGGTTGATCAAGACTTCGCGCAGTCTGACAGGATCGCCATGAATCACTTTCGGCAGATCATCAGAAATCTGCTCAACCAATGCCAATTTTTTATCCTGCAAAGAAACCGAGATCATGTCAATCGCATCGGTAATGACTTCTCTAAAATCAAAAGGATACTTGGCAACCTCCAGCTTACCTGCTTCAATTTTTGACATATCTAAGACTTGATTGACGATACTGAGCAGATGCTTTGCCGCCATGGTAATATGCGCTAAAGAGTCTTGATGATCGCTATCCTGCATTTCCATCTTTAAGAGGGTAACAAAACCCATGATGGCATTTAATGGTGTGCGCAACTCATGCGTCATGTTGTGAATAAAATGCGATTTCGCCTGACTTGCTTGCTCGGCAACGTCTCTGGCATCTGCCAAGGCTTGTAGGGTAAATGCCAACTGATCAATCGCATAGTTGACATTGTTTTTCATGATCAGGAACTCACCATTTGCCTCCGCACGGATTCTGTGCTTCAAATCTCCTTGGTTCATTGCACTCATCACATCGTTGACATCCAACACCAACCGTCTCGTGTCAGACAAAGAGGTTTCTACCAAATTACGAAAGGATTCAGGCACCCCCTGATCCATCTGAATGTTTAACTGACCATTGTGCAAAGCATACATCACCTTTGCCAACTCTGACATCATAAAAGACACTGAGTTTGCTGAATCATTTACGCCTTGCTTGAGTAAGCCTAAAGCACCCACGTATTCTCCCGTCATGCGCTGACTAAAATCAGCACGCGCAATGGCCTCAACCACACGATTGGCATCAGCAATGGCTAAATCAATATAGTGCAACAAATCAGCAACGGCTTGCGACATATAACCAATTTCATCAGCGTCTTGGTGCGTTAGGTCTGCATCAAAACTGCCCTTAAGGAGCAATTGGTTCATCAAATAACTGATGCGTTTGATGGGGCGAATAATGGTGATTTCAGCACGCCATATCACGATAATAAACAGCAGGATAGACAAAACAGCGATGACAGAATACAGCAAAAAACTCCGCTCAACCGCCTGATCAAAAGCTTCAGAATCATGTACTAAATCAACTTTAAGCAATTGAATAAGATCATCGAGATTACGAAATAGAATTTCTCGCGAACGGGTAAACTCAGGATCAGCATAGAGGCTTCTTGCCTCGTCATAATGGCTGTCTTTCATCAAGGTAACAATACGGTCAAGATTGTGACGGAAAGGTTCGCTGTTTTCCTTGAGTATGCTCATCATCTCGACCAGTTCTGGTAAAGAAGTTTTTTGACTCGAGGTTAAATCCTCAATCATCACAGGAAAAGCGTCTTTCAGACTGTTGATGCGAATGATAGCTCTGTTAATGACTTTTGTCGAGGGTTGCTCAACAAAAATCGCCTCATAGACGGTTTTATTGGCGACATGCATCACGGTTCTAAAATCATGTGCAACATCAATCTTGTGATAGTCAATATTCAACATATCATGAACAAGATTTTTGGAGCTGATCACATTGAACAAAGCATAACCCATAATAGAAATGATGTTCACAAACAGCAGTAACATCAATAGGATTAACTTTGTTCTAATCTGCATAATCGACTCTTAATTCATCACATCAAAAAAATGACTTAACACACGACACTCATTGGGTTCTAAGAAATAGAATAAAGTTCTGTACATCCGTTAACTGCTCTTCGGTCAACTGCTCCTCAAAAGGAGGCATACCTTTATAACGCCCTACCGCCTCGCCACCTTGACGCACAATATCATTCACGAAGGGTTGTGGCAAACGCGATAATAACAGATTAACAGGCTTGGGATTGTGAATTTTGGCAACACGTCCATTGCCATCATATTCCTTACCATGACAAATAACACAGTAGTTGTGATAGACGATTTTACCGCGAAAAATAGAAGCCTCTGAAGAGGTTTTATGCAAACGCACCAAACAATCTGGGGTTTGATCTTGGCAAATCACCGATTGTGCTTCTTGAGGAGGCATTGCCCCATTATTAGCCATGCTTGAAAAACTCGCCATGAGTAGCGTAACCAATACGAACCCTTTTTGAACCATTAACATCATTCAGCTCCCCCGATATTTTAGATTGTTATTACTTATCCGAATACTTTACTATTTGCCACTCATTTTATCATGAAGATACAAAATACCAGCAACAATATCGTCTTTACTTGAACCATGCTTAAATTGACCAACCAAGACACCCTCTTGATTGATGAGATAAATAGAAGCGGAATGATCCACCACATAGCCTAAGGCTGATGGTGACAGCGGTACTTTTTGATAACTTGCGCCATACTGACGAGCAATATTTTGTGTTTGTTCTGCATCACCACGCAAGCCTAACATAGTGGGATGAAAATAATGCACATAATCTGCTAATTTCTGTTCGCTATCTCGTTCAGGATCAAGCGTCACCATCAGCATCACAACCTCTTTGGCAACCGCAGGCGGTAGAGCCTGATAAGCGCTCGTTAAGACAGCCAAACTGGTCGGACAGATATCAGGACAAGCGGTATAACCAAAATATAACAACACCAGTTTTTGCTTAAAATCACTGAGACATTTTTCGCCCTCAATCGAGTGTAAACAAAACTCACCACCAAACACCCGCTTTTCATCAGCCGAAGCCATCGAAAACCAAACAAGAGAAGCGCACAATACCAGCCATTTGATCATTAAACCATCACCCTAAACAATCGCCAAATAGCGTCAAAACAGCAGATCAAACCTGCATTTGCAACACACAGCAACTGCCATGCTAATGAAACACAACGGCAGAAGCGTTGGTCAATTGTGCAACTGGCTGAGACTCATGCTGAACACCTGTCTTAAAGAAACTCATGTTATCTTTTAAGCTGTGCGCCTCCATGGTCAAACTTTCAGATGCGGCAGTTGTTTCCTCTACCAATGCCGCATTTTCCTGTGTGATACGGTCAATGTTAGTCATGGCCTTATGCACTTGATTGATACCTTCTGCCTGCTCAACAGAAGCATTGGCAATTTCTTCAATCATGGTCGTAACCTGTTCAATCGAGCCAGTAATACCACTCAACATCTCACCCGATTTATCCGCTAACTGGGTGCCCAATGCTATACGATGAACGCTATCCGTAATCAAGTCCTTAATGTCCTTGGCGGCATTAGCAGACTTCAAAGCAAGTGTTCTCACTTCTCCTGCTACCACCGCAAACCCACGACCATGATCGCCAGCTCTGGCGGCCTCTACCGCGGCATTCAATGCCAAGAGATTCGTTTGGAAGGCAATGCTATCGATAATAGCAACAATATCGACAATTCTACTACTCGATGCTTGAATCGCTTGCATAGCAGAAATGGTTTCTCTCATCACATC
>CAZLOM010000024.1:0-11800 GCA_964561185.1 uncultured Piscirickettsiaceae bacterium | reverse complement strand
AAATCACCTTGTGCCTGTTGTTCGACCACAGAGACGATAGAACCAATGACCAGAGAAATCGCTTCCATGGATTCATTGATGCTCTCTTTCATCACCAAGAGCTCTCCCATGCTATGAGCAGATACACGAGCCGAAAAATTACCTGCACTCATTTTTTGCATGACTTGGTTAATATCAGCAATCACACATTGAATGTTGTTCAACGAGTCTTCAACAAGAGAACGGAATGCTTCTGGAACTTGGCTGTCCATTCTAACATCAAATCGACCTTCATTCAGTGCATTCATGACCTTGGTCAACTCAGCCATCATGAAAGATACCGATTGTGCCGAATCATTAATGCCTGCTTTCAGTAATGCCAGATCACCGACATATACGCCCTGCATCCGCTTATCAAAATCAGCATCTGCAATCGCAGACACCACCTGATTGGCTTCACCTAAGGCATTTTCTAAACTGAGCAAGAGGTGATTCATTGACTCAGTCATCACACCTATCTCATCTTTCTTAAGATCAAACTGATAACGCTGTGAAAATTCTCCAGTGGCAACAACACGTTCTAAATAGCTTGAGATTTCATTCAATGGTCTTAAAACATCTTTCTTATTGCGCCAATAGATGAAGAAGAAGGTTGCCAGCGCAATCAGGATTAACACAGCGTAACTGAACAAAGCCAGTTCAAACCAGTTATTAATATCGACAACCTCTTGGTCTAAGGATGCTTTTAGCTGAAAGACAAGATCATCAACACCTTTCGTCATATCGTCCATGTTTTTGCCATAGTCTGCAGAATACAACTGCTTGGCTGACTCAATATCCTTCGCTGAAAGCACACTGATAATTTGTTCTAACTGCGCATTATAATCATTATAGGCACTGTTCACTTTAACGACAGACTCACCGATCACTGTGGAAAGATCGACATTGGTCTGCACATCTAATAACATCACAGGAAAAGCATCTTTAAGCGATTTGATCTTTAATACGGCTTTTTTATAACCCTTTGACTTAGCATCTAGCACATAAATGCTATCACTTACCAACTTGTTTAATGACAACAAAACAACTCGAGTATCATTTGCAACATCTATCTTGTGATAGGTTTCTGACATCATTCTTTGAACTGTATCTTTGGTGTGCAGTCCATTATAAACAGCAAAAACAACGATTAACACAATATTGATAAAGATCGCAAACAAATAAACCAGCAGTTTTGTTTTAATACTCATATCGTCCTCAGCATCCTAGGATCTTGGTCATTATGGCTGGGTACGAACAGAAATCACAAAGTTGACCACATCTTTGAGTTGTTCATCTGTCAACTGCTCGCCCCAAGGTGGCATACCTTTGTATCGACCAACCCCCTCACCGCCTTTAATAATAATCTCTTTGGCATATTCAGGCGGCAAGCCAGATAGCTTCAAATTGGTGGGTCTTGGTGTGTGAATTTTAGCCGCACGCCCCTTGCCATCATACTCAGAACCATGACAAATATAGCAGTAATGATGATACGCCAACTTACCTCTGAGGATTGAAGCTTCTTGAGTGTCCTTAAACAAACGAATCACACATTCTTCTCTTTCAGGCACAGACCCCGAACAAGTCTTGTCAATGGCTCCTGAATCCGCACTGCTCACGCTCGCCTTTTCGTCCGAACTGGCGGCAAAGAACCCTAAAAACACACCAACAATAACCCCAATAATTGCTTCCAAACCTTATCTCCCTGTCGATAAGATAACAGCATTCTTCATCAGAATGCCGTTACATTACTTTTATGATCAAACACGTTTATTACTTAACATTGATAACCATCTGCATGTTTGGATGAATAGAACATTCCACCTCCACAACACCCGGTTGATCAAAAGTAACCGATTTGGTTTGCCCTTGCGGATAAGACCCTAAATCGAACTGTTTCACGTCTGACACAGAAAACACATTATGAGCAAAGGGATCATCATTGGTAAAGTTGACTGTGTCACCAACCTTGACATCTAGTGTCTTGACGGTAAACTCCTTGCCTTTTTGTCCAACCGTGTGTTCTGCTGATTGTGCAGAAAAACTAAGACCCAACAAGGCAACTGCTATCGCTAATTTTTTCATAAATACTCCTTACTTAGGCAAATTTGGAAAAGTAACTGGTTTATAAGGACTGGTTAATGCTCTCATAAAAGCAATTAAATCATCCTGTTCCTGCTTGGTAATGTCTAATGGTTTCATGTTAGGTGATAGGTTTTCTTTTACCTCACCGCCCTTCACGTAATGTTCGACAACGCCACGCAGATTTCTAATTGAACCATCGTGCATATAGGGTGCTGTTTGGGTAATTTCCCTGATCGTTGGCGTTTTGAATGCGCCATTCATGGTTTTTACCTTCTTGAGATGATAACGCCCCACATCTGGTTCAGAACCGCCAAATTGTTTTAAACCAAGGTTATGAAACCCATTGTCCGTAAAGTTCGCGCCCGAATGACACACGGAACAGTTGCCCTTGTTGGGATCAATGAAGAGACGGAAGCCATTAATTTCTTGCGGCTTTAACGCTGTCGCATCACCCTTGATCCAACGGTCGAAACGTGAATTGTTACTTACCACTGTCCGCTCAAAGCTAGCAAGTGCTTTAGCCATCGTATCTTTATCAATGGGCGAACCTGGGAAAGCCGCCTCAAACATTGCCTTGTATTTACGATTGTTATTGAGGAACTTATAAACGGCCTCAAAATCTGAAGCCATTTCATTGCTGGCTTCCATCGGCCCAGAGGCTTGATCTTCTAACGACTTCTTACGACCATCCCACATATGAATGGTGTTATAGCCAGTATTGATGATCGTAGGAGAGGAACGTTTTCCTAATAACCCATTCACTCCAACGGCAACACCTACACCATCAGCCCAACCTAAACTTGGGTTATGGCAGGTGGCGCAAGATACAGTACCATTACGCGATAAGCGCGGATCAAAATACAAATGCTTACCCAAGGTCACTTTTTCTGCTGTTGTTGGATTGTCCGCTGGCTCTGGAACAATATCGGGTAGAATCCATTTAGCCAAGGACGGATGCCCTGCCTCTAAGGTAATTTCTTGCCCATCGGTATCCTTAACGACTTCACCAGAATATGCCAAGGCTGGCAACAACAACGCAAACGCTGTAACATAAACAGATCGCTTTTTCATTTCAAACCTCATCACTCAAAATGCAACATAATTGCAAAAAATACCAGCTTAACGAGTCAGGAGTAAATACGCACATACTCAAGATAATACGTAATTAACGACACAAAGTCAACCAGTTTGCATAATCCGCTTGCTTACCCTGAACCACATTGAAATACAAACTTTGCAACGCAGTGGTAATTGGTCCACGACGACCTTCACCAATCACACGACCATCCAACTCACGAATTGGCGTTACTTCTGCGGCTGTACCCGTAAAGAAGGCTTCATCACAAATGTAAACTTCATCGCGCGTGATATTACGTTCAACCACCGTGTAACCCAAGTCGTAAGCCAACTGCATAACCGTTTTACGCGTGATTCCATCTAAAGCTGAAGTCAACAATGGGGTATAGATCACGCCATCACGCACCATAAAGAAGTTCTCACCAGAACCTTCCGAGACATAGCCTTCCTTATCCAACAACAAAGCCTCATCACACCCATGACGCATGGCTTCTTGCAATGCCAACATGGAGTTCATGTAAGCACCGTTTGCTTTTGCTTTGGTCATTGAAATGTTTGGATGATGACGGGTAAAGGAAGAAGTTGCTACCTTAATGCCTTTTTCAAGATTTTCTGCGCCCATATACGCGCCCCACGTCCAAGCCGCAACCATCACGTGAACCTTGAGATTATCAGCGCGTAAGCCCATGCCTTCTGCACCATAGAATGCCATTGGGCGAATATAAGCAGATTTCAAATGATTTTCGGCAACGGCGGCACGTTGTGCTTCGTTGATCACTTCTTTAGAAAATGGCATTGGCATATTCATGATCTTAGCAGAGTTGAACAGACGATCGGTGTGCGCTTCTAGGCGAAAAATTGCCGCGCCCTTGTCTGTTTCGTAGGCACGAACCCCTTCAAACACACCCATGCCATAATGCAGAGTATGAGTCAACACATGAACCTTAGCATCGCGCCAAGGTACCATTTCACCATCCAACCAAATTAAGCCATCACGATCCGCCATTGCTTGCATAATCATTATTTCCTTTTAAGAGTTCAGTTTATTCAATAATCCAACCACAAAATCAACCTATCGCAGAACGCAGAAGCCTTAATACTCATGCTGATCAACATCATGATCGGCATCATGTTCATCTTCGTCGTCGTGCGTATTGTCGGCTATTGTATCACGACCTAAGAATTGTGCTTCCTGTAAGGCACGAATTTGCTTAAATAAGAGACGACTTTGCTTAGGAGGTTTCTCTTGCGCCACCTCTTGTTTCGCCAAGCGAATGGTTTGACGCAACTGCTGACGATCAGCCTGAGGATGTTGATCTAAGAAAGCCGTAAACACACTGTCATCTCCAGCAATGAGGCGATCGCGCCACTGCTCACAACGATGGTGTAAAGCCACCGCCTGTTTCGACACACCGCGAATAATATCCAGCTGTGCTTGAATGTCATCAAACCATTCAGACTCACGAATGCGTTTGCCCAAATAATTACGCTGACGACGGTAGGCTGGACCAAAAGACATGCGCTTCATCAAGGCTAAAGCATCCAAAAATTCTTCATCAAAAAATGCGAATTTTTTAAGCTGGTCTTTATTCAATGCCAATAAGTCATCAACCACATCGGTTTTGGCTTTTGCCTCACGTTTTTGTGCGCTACGACTGGGAGAATCATAAAATTCATCGGGATCAATGCGTTCTTCTTGCCAACCGAGTTGGTGGGTTTGTTTCATGCGTTTTTTGCTCCTTATTGTTCGGTGGACTGCGATGCTTTCTGCGTCGCCTTTTGTGCCACCTGATGTAGTATTTTTTCTTGTTCAGCAAAGCGTTGAGCATTCGCGATCACATCAGGAATCGAAATGCCTTCATGCCAGTTGGCACGCGTCACCAGATCGGGCGCGTCTTGCACCAGATTACGGCGAATCGCTGTGACCTTATCTAAATGCCCGAGATGATATTGAGCAATGGCATGATTCCATACTTTTACCTGCTGGAATAAGGGTTCAGCCTGAATCCCCAACAAGGGACGCAAGTCTTTCAATACCTGTGCGATCATTTCAGACTCAGACAAATGATGAATCTGCGGATACTGATCGCCGCCTAAAAAACAACTCAACAAGACATGATCTTGAGGCGCACGATTGGGAAAGATGCTCGATGAAAAAATGGCTCCTAGGGTAGGAATCCCTAGACTTCTTGGAATCAAACAGCCAAAACCATCCAGAGGATGCTGAACGTCCGAACGCTTAAACCCTAAGGCTACCACTGCCAACTTTGGCGATTCAATTGTGGACAACAAATCCGCTGAGGCAGGCGACACCTGTGCCAACAATTTGCTGGCATCGGGTGCATCGAGGGTAACAATTACTTTTTTGGCATGAATCGTCTGTCCTGTTTCGCAAGTGACCTTCCAGCCCGACTCTGTTTTCTGTAAATCAGTGACCTGACGTTGCATGGTGATTTCTGAGGTCAAGTGCTTGGCTAATCCCTCTGTCAGGCTTGACATGCCATCGCAGAAGCTGATCATTTCATTGCCCGCAACAAACTTGCCCTCTGCTCTGTCTGCCTTACGCGCTTTAGCTCGCGCAAACATTCCCTTAAACAAAGAGCCATGATCTTTCTCCATGAGCCAGACACGATGAAAAGCCGCCTGCGCAGAAATTTTGTGCGCATTGCCCGCAAACACCCCCGAAACAAAAGGATCTAACACCCAATCGCGCCATTCGTTGCCCAAGCGTCTGCCAATGAAGTCAGCCACCGATTCCTCACGCTCGGCAGGCGCACGAAAGGGCTCTAAAAACAACGACAGTTTCGATGCTGGCCCGACCAAAGGCGTGCTTAAAAAAGAACCCAAACTCATCGGCAAGGGAAGCAGTTGATCTCCTCGCACAATAAATCGTTTTTTTGCCATGCTGTTAGCGACCATCACCTGATCACGCAAGCCTAAGGCATCGATCAAATCATGCAAGGGTTGCGAGGACACCAGTGCCGTATTTGCCCCAACATCTACCTGCCAATCTCCTGATTTTTGTGTTTGAATACGCCCACCAACCTGTGCCTGAGCCTCCCAAATCGCCACATCAAAACCAGCCTGCTTCAAATAATAGCCAGTCGTCAACCCCGACAAGCCTGCTCCAATAATCAAATAGTCTTTCATTTTTCGCTCGCTGACCAACCAAGGGTCGTTAATGTTTTCATTAATTCTGCCTCACTCCACACAGGAATGCCCAATGCCTGCGCTTTAGACAACTTACTGCCCGCCTCTGCACCTGCAATCACCAATTCTGTTTTGCCTGACACCGCACCTGACACCTTAGCCCCATAACGCTGAAGTAGGTGTTTTGCTTCGTCTCGGCTCATTTCGGTTAATGAGCCCGTTAGCACAAGGGTTTTATTCGCAAATGGATTGTCTGCTAACTGAACCTCTTGATCTTCAACTTCAGCCCAATGCACCCCAAGTGCTAATAGGTTCGTAATCACTTCTTGATTGTGTGGCTGGGCAAAAAAGTGCTGAATATGATTCGCCATCACCTCACCAATGCCTTCAAGACGCACCAATGCCTCTGGTACTGCTTCCATCACCGCTGACAGGTGTCTAAACTGCTTGGCTAAGAGGTCAGCGGTCACTTCACCCACCTCAGGAATCCCTAAGGCATAGATGAATCGCGCCAAGGTGGTTGATTTGCTCTGTTCAATGGCAGACAGGAGATTATGCACCAACTTATCGCCCATGCGCTCTAACACAATCAGTTGATCATAGCTGAGGCGATACAGATCATCAGGATGCCCAACCAGCTTGGCTGAAATCAGCTGATCTAAGAGTTTTTCTGCCAAGCCATGAATGTCCATGGCTTTCTTTGACACAAAATGCTCTAGGGCGCGTCGCTTTTGTGCGGGGCAAAATAAACCACCCGTGCAGACATGCTGTGCCTTGTCCTCAAGTTTGATCACCTCTGAACCACATTCGGGGCAGGTGCTTGGCATCACAAAGGCTTCAGCCGTGGGCGATCGTTGCGCCATCACTACGGCCAAAACTTCAGGAATGACATCACCCGCACGACGCACTACCACGGTATCACCAACCCTAACGTCTTTACGGGCAATTTCTTCCGCATTATGCAAGGTGGCGTTACTTACCATGACCCCACCAACAGCGATAGGCTCTAGCCTTGCCACGGGCGTTAACACCCCCGTTCTTCCTACCTGAATATCGATGGCGGTCAGCTTTGTCCAGACCTCTTGTGCGGGAAATTTATGCGCGATCGCCCAACGAGGCGCACGCGCGGTAAAGCCTAAACGCTGTTGTGTGGTAATGTCATTGAGTTTATAAACCACACCGTCAATATCAAAGGGTAAAGCGTCACGCGCAGATAAGATCATCTGCCAGTAGGCTAATAATGCAGGGACACCAGATACTAACTGAACCTGATCAGCCACAGGAAACCCCAGCTGACGCAACAAGATCACCCCATCCCACTGAGTAGATAAGGCTAAGGCAGGAGACTGAATGGAATAGGCAAAAAAAGACAGTTGACGCTCGGCAACAATACGCGCATCCAATTGACGGAGCGAGCCAGAAGCGGCGTTGCGCGGATTGGCAAAGGGTTTTAGACCTTGAGCAATGTAATCCTCATTGAGTCGCTTGAACACCGCACGCGACATCAGCACTTCACCACGCACCTCTAGGTAATCAGGAGGATGATCGGTCATTAACCTTAATGGAATATTTCTGATGGTGCGAATATTGTGCGTAACGGCTTCACCGACTTCACCATCGCCACGGGTTGCCGCTTGCGTGAGCAAGCCATTTTCATAAATCAGACTGATCGCCAAGCCATCCAACTTAGGCTCAACACAAAAACAAGCCTCTGCTTGTGGTGTCAGCTTTTCGATTCTATGCCAGAAGTCTTGCACCTCTTGTGGAGAAAAGGCATTGTCTAACGACAGCATCGGATAACGATGGGTTACAGAAGCAAACCCCAACTGCACCGCGCCTGCTACCCGTTGCGTCGGTGAGTCATCGGTAATCAGCTCAGGGTATTCAGCCTCAATGGCTTTGAGTCTCTGCATCGCCTGATCATAAACTTCATCACTGACCAGAGGTGCACTCAGCACATAGTAAGCATGATCCCAAAGGCTTAGATCAGCACGTAAAGACGCTAACTCAGCCAACAAAAGTAAATCAGTTTGCATAAAAGAGTGTTAACACCTAGCACTGGCGCAATGGATATTGCGCAATTGACATTGAACGAGCCACACAGCGCAACGGATAAATCACATCAGAAATCATACCGTGATGCTTTGTGCGTAATCACGCATTTTCTTCAGATCGCTCTCTTTAATCACGTGACGGTTCGCATCATACAAACGACCACCCAAGCCTTGAGAAATCAAACGTGCGGCTTTAATAAACTCATTCATCGCGCGATAGGGCGTAACCACATTGGGTATTTCTAATACTAGGACAACACCTGTGGTACTAAATTCTTCTGGATGATCGTCAACATCGGTAAAAAAGCCCGTTTCATTATGATTCGCTACACGGAAAATATAGTGAGAATCGTTACCTGCACGATCATAAAAAACGTAAACACCGTTACTGGAAAAACTCAATCCAGCACCTAACATGGTTTTATGAATGTGCAAACGATTAAAGCTACCCCGTGGGTCTAACACCAAGAGTGCAAACATCTGCGAAGGTAACTCTGGCTCTTGTGCCTCATAGTCATCGTAATAGTCGTTATATGGTTCATGATACTGATGATCGGGATGGTAGTTCTGCTGACCTTCATAGTGCTGATCATGATGATAAGCCTGACCATATCCCTGTTGCCCATAGTTTGCTTGTGCATCACGATGATGAGGCGTTGAGTGACCGATATAATGCTCGGCTTGCTCACCCAGAGGATCATGATAGTGCCTGCCTTGCTGAGGCGTGGTGTCATGATGATAATAATGCTCTTCTGACGCGCCATATTGCTCATTCATTTGATCACCTAATTGATGATGACCATAATCGTGCATCGGTTGTTGAGCGGGTGACGACCGTCTAGGTGGTTGCATGGATTCTCGTGGCATCACAGGATCACTCAGCGCAAAACGCTCTTCTAAGTAGGGATCAGTATGATGCGTCATCGCTGTTTCAATATCGGGTTGATTCTGCACAGGAACTTGGGGTGCAGATTGAGTCCCAGATTGAACCATTTGAGCGGTTGCCTGAGTCATCGAAGCATCGCTAACTGCTTGATAAGCGGCACGATCCCACGCGTCTCTTGCTGTGACAACAGGCGGTAATAATGAATCAGCGGGTTGCTTGTTAGCAGAAGCGCGATTCGCTCCAGCTCGTACATTCACCTCCATTCCCTCTTCTTCGGGCGTATCAGCACGAAAACCATGCTGTTTTAGCATATTAGGTTTGAGCGTATTCTGTTCTTTTGTTTTTTTGCCCCACCAATAAATACCCGCCAAAAACAGGCCTGAACTGATCAGCAGAATCATCTGCAAGTCTGTCATTATCCTTCTCCACAATCCCTGTTAATTTGCTTGCAGTGTCAACGCAAGAAACAACCAGCCAATAATTTTCATTATTGTACCCGAAATATCACGATCGCTCAAATAGTAAGCGCAGGTTGCAGGTCATTTAAGTATTCAGTTTGCGTAGGATAATGGAAAGGAACAGGACCATCAGACTCGCCTTTGACGAACTGATGCACCCACGCATCAGCTGATGCTCGAATCTCGTCAGCTGAACCTTGAGCGATCACTCTCCCACCTGACAAGACGACAACATTGTCTGCAATGGATAAAATTTCATCAACATCATGGGTAACAACCACACTGGTTAAGCCCATGGAATCATTCAAACTGCGAATCAAGCGCACCAATACACCCATGGTGATGGGGTCTTGCCCTGCAAAAGGCTCATCATAAAAAATCATCTGGGGATCAAGCACCACCGCTCTTGCTAAGGCAACACGACGTGACATTCCTCCAGACAACTCAGAGGGCATCAGCCCTGCCGCACCACGCAAACCAACCGCTTGCAACTTCATCAACACCAATAGGCGAATGGCTTCTTCAGGTAAGCTCGTGTGTTCGCGTAAAGGCAAGGCGACATTATCAAAGACTGATAAATCGGTCAGCAAGGCACCACTCTGAAAGAGCATGCCAATGTGTTTTCGTAGTTCGAACAGTTCAGAGCGCGACAGTTGGGCAACATCCATCCCATCAACCATAATCAGACCATGATCAGGAATCAGTTGACGTGCAATGAGCTTTAAGAGTGTTGTTTTTCCTGTACCTGACGGTCCCATGATGGCCGTGATTTTGCCACGCGGAATTTCTAACGTCACATCATCAAAAATAATGCGCTTGCCTCGTGAAAAAGTCAGATGTTCAACGCGAATCATTGGCTTACTGCCAATTTCTGTTACTTCACGCATTTCCTACTCCTAACAAGGCTAACAAGGATTGTACTTCTTTTACCTGTAAGCGTGCCTTACCTGTCAGCACAATCAACCCATGGTCATCATGAAAATCGTCTAGCCACGCACGAATGCGTTTTTGTCCCTCACGCAAAGAAGTATCTGGATAAAGTAACGCTGAGTGACCAATCGACAAGATCTCTCGCTTATCAGCTGAGTGAGTGGGTACAAAGTCTGCAATCACCCCTGCAAACTGTTGTGAAAAGTGACCTGCTAGGGTTTCTGCCTGCTGAAGCTGACGCTCATCATCACACCACAAGTAGAACCAAAAATTTTCTTGCGTTTGCTCTATCCACGCCTGCACCTGATCGCCTGACACAGACAACCACTGCTCAGGAGGAATAACCACTGCCATGGCGAGGTTTGACAACCAAGTTAATCGCCATTCTTCAGGTAAGTCTTCGGGATAGAAATCCGTCAGTTCACCATCCGACCAACCCAATAATGCTACCCCAATCCAACGACTCACATCATCCTCTCTTTTTTATCACTTTTGATCACTTGTGTGGTATTTCAGAAATAGCAGACCAATCAGTAACGCCGATGATCTCTGAAAACACACTTAATTTCAGCGCGAAATGCTGTGGGAAACCAATAATGGGCTGTTTTAACACAAGCGGTTGATCTTCTAATTCAAATAACCAGTAGAGGGATTCTGATGGCTTTAACGCACCCGATTGAGCCACCGTCAAGACATGGCGCGGTAATTTATGCACCGATTTAACACGCCACACATAATGCACGCCTCGTTCTCCCATCCCCTCAGCAGTCGTTCCTAAGGCGCAAAAACCCACCTGCCTTATTTGTGCTTCTGAATAACCCTGAACACTCGTTACGGGTAAATGATACCAATTTGCTCGCCCCTGTTCAAACGCAAGATTATACTCATGATTGCGCAGATTTTTGGGTGGTGCGGGTGCAATGAGTACCGTAGGTGGTGCAGATTTTATGGGTTTTTTAATCCAACGAACTCGCCCTTGATGACTTACCTTTGGGCAAGGTGGACAAGGAGGACAAGCGTCAACCCTTGATGAAACATCCGTTTGTCGCGCCAAGATCACTCGTTCTAAACGCAAACGACGTGCCTTGGCTTTTAATTCGATAAGGGAGGAAGTCATGGTAAATAATCCTTATTGAGTTAAT